>JBIKMD010000492.1:0-4633 GCA_044359465.1 Myxococcota bacterium | reverse complement strand
GCACTCGAAGTGCTCGTCAGCGAAATGACGGAGAAGATGACGCGCCGTCCTCGTGCTCGCCAGATCCTCGCTGAGGTCACGAAGACCCTCGGCCCAAGCGAAGTTCTGATCAATGTGCGCAAGCGTTACGTGACCGCCATCAATAGCATTCTCAATCGGCCTGCCGGCAAAGAGGCTGACGCGTGGGTCGTCTATCACACGCTCGAAACCGCCACTGCGGCGATTGCCTTTGAGAGCAAAGATAGCGCCGAGCGTGAGGCCCGAAAACAAAGCCTCGTGCGTTTGCTCGAACCCGTGTTCAGCGCGCGATTGACACAAGGCGCGTCCTTCGCCAGTGCTCCCATCAATGGCGACACGATCGAAAATGCCGCATCTGCGTAGCATCCCCGGTGGAAAGTCCGAAAAGGCAGACACTAGCGAGGTCGATGCTTTCAAAGCGTCACTAGAGCACATCGAAAAACGTTTGGCCTCAACGCTGCACGCAGCCACTCAAGAAGCAGCCAAAACGCACTTCGCTAGTGCGGAAGCGAGGCTCAACAAGCAGCTTCACGCCTCGCTGAGAGCCTTCGAAACACGCATTCGAGAAGAGATTCGTGCACTGCGTGTCTCTCCAGATGGCGACGTCGCAGACGAGATCAATCGCATCCTTGGCGCGCTGGAAACAGCGGCAAGTTTTGAGCGGAGCCGTGAAGGTTTGCGCAAATTGCGCGATCGACTGTCGAGCCTGGATGTGGATCCTTACGGTTTCGATCCGGCCTTCGCGGCCCGCATGCGTCCGCTGATCCATTTTTTGTTCAAAACGTGGTTCCGAACGGAGGTGCGTGGCCTCGAACGACTGCCCAAAGGCAAACGCGTGCTCTTCGTCAGCAATCACGCTGGCACGCTGCCACTCGATGGCATCATGCTCTCGCACGCGCTGCACACGCTCGATCAAGAGCAGCGCGAAGTGCGCGCGCTAGTGGAAGACTTCGTGTTCCACTTTCCGTTTCTTGGCGTGCTCATGAACCGCCTTGGACACGTGCGCGCTTGCCAAGAAAATGCCGAGCGTATGCTGCAAGAAGATCGTGCCGTCGCGGTCTTTCCTGAAGGTATCAAAGGTGCAGGCAAGCTATGGCGCGACCGCTATCGTTTGCAGCGCTTCGCTCGCGGTGGTTTCATCAAGCTTGCGCTACGCACGCAGACGCCCATTGTTCCAGTGGCCATCACTGGCGCGGAAGAGGCGTATCCCCTGCTCGCGCGTGTCACCTTCCTTGTGAAGGCGCTGGGTATTCCGTACTTGCCAATCACGCCGTTGTTTCCATGGTTTGGCGCGCTAGGTCTGGTGCCGCTGCCGGCCAAGTGGACCATCAGCTTTGGTGAGGCAATCGATCTCTCAGCGCACGATGCGAGCGCCGCAGAGGATCGCATTTTTGTGAACCATTTGACCGAGCAGGTCCGGGCGAGCGTGCAGGCGCTACTCAAGCGGTAGGGTTTGGGCTTACGTTCGCACGCCTATTGGCGCTCGTACGCACCAATGTCGTACGCACCGTCGCGGTGACGCGGAGCAGTCTGTGGACGGAGGCACTCATCAAACCTCGAACATGGTCCAGCACAGCTTCCGCTTCGCGCTCGAAGTCACGCGCGCTCGCGATGTGCCCGTTATCGAGGCGACTTGCGTGTGAGGGCCCAAGGCAGCTTGGCGTAGATGTCGCGTTCTAGCGCCTGGAACTGAAGGATGAGCGCCGTGTAATCGGCAACACCTTCAATCGAAGGGAGCGGATCAATAATCCATCGCTGCTCACGCTCGATGCCTTTTGTGTCCGCAAACACTGCGGCCAAGCTGCTCGGTGCGACCTGGACGTCTTGTACGCGCCGCAGTTGCGTCGGCACGCGAACATGCGCCGTCTCATCCAACAGCGTTTGAACGCGCTCGCGCCAGTACTTCGCGACGACGTACAAGTTCACCGCAACGCCAACTCCGGCGACAGAAGACGACGACGGCGACGCATCGCCGATGGTCACATCTGGAGACGACGATCTAAATCGCACGCCGCGTAAAAAATCTGCGTAGCTTCCTTCGTAGCGGTCTGCTTTTGCCGCCAAGTAGCGCGGAAAGTTCACGGCATCGACCGCGCCGATCACAGGCTGGATCGCCGGCCACACCGGCGTCGAATTGAAGATGGGTGAGAGCGGCATCACAGCATCCCGTTGCTATTGGCGATGATTCGCTTTCTCCCGTTCACAAACGCTTGCCACGCACTCCCAGCCGGATCCGATATGGGCTCCGCACTGCCCTGACGATTGTTGCGAACGGGACCTTGCATACTGAGTATCGAAGACGTCTCGAGATCCAAGTCGAAACGTTTGTCCCCAGCCAGGTCGAAACGCAAACGCAGATGGTCGACGTTCTGATCCTGGTTACGTCCAAGGACCTGCACCGTTTCATTGTCCACGGTTTGATAAACGATGTTGTAGTAGCCGAGCTGCAGAAGCTCGTCGGCGACGACGGCAATTGCCGCGCGCATGCTTGCCCCAGAGAGGTTTTGCCCTCCAAACGCTCGTCCTTCGTTGAGCACGCGGCGCTCGATGGAGCGGAGTTGCTCCGCGCTGAGCTCAGCAACGACCTCGGTGTTTCCGTTCGCGGTTGTCTTGCCCAGTTCTTCGACGATGGTTTCCCGCAACTGTTCAATGATTGCTTGCGCTGCGGAGCGCTGCACGCCCGCAGAGTCGAGCGTAGGCAGAACATTCCTGGCAACTTCTGTTCTTGGTGGAATCGCAATTGGCATGGGTGAGGCCCTTTCTGGAGTTGATTATCGATGTGAGACCCCCTCGCTGTTGCGAAACACGAGGGAGCCTCGGATGTTCACTTCACATCGAAATCAACTGCCTGGCCTTCGGGCTCGCGCCGTCAGGAGAGCGCCTATTTTGGAGGTCTCTGCAAGCCGCGGCTGTGCTGACTCGGCGCGCGCAAGAGCATGACAGTCAGTGAGGCGAATAGAGGCTTGCGGCGAAAATCGGAGCTCGTGCAAACCGTAGCTAAAAACGGCTTCATGGTGAAGGTCACGAGACCGTTTTCGAAGTGCAAACGATCTTGAGCGATCGCCGCACGTAGGATGTA
This sequence comes from Myxococcota bacterium, assembly GCA_044359465.1. Classification (GTDB taxonomy): domain Bacteria; phylum Myxococcota; class JADLHZ01; order JADLHZ01; family JADLHZ01; genus JADLHZ01. The sequence continues at coordinate 1,536 of JBIKMD010000492.1, read as the reverse complement.
TCTAGGGGTTGATGGCACCGAGAATCTCAGCGCTCATTTTCTCCGCGCTCACGGTCTTTGTTTGTCTCTTTCAACTTGGACTCGCGCTCGGCATGCCATGGGGCGCGTACGCTATGGGCGGCGCGTTCCCTGGCAGCTACCCTGCCGAGATGCGCGTTGCTGCGCTGGTACAAATTGGCGTGTTGGCGTTGCAGGCAGCGCTCGTATCTTCAACGGCTGGCCTCGTACTCAGCGGCTGGCGAGCCTTCGCGCGCCGCGCTATTTGGCTCGTCGTGGCGTTGCTGGGCGTTGGTTTGGTGTTGAACCTCATCACACCCAGCGCGATGGAACGGGCGTTGTGGGCACCGGTGGTGCTGGTACTGCTTGGAACCAGCCTGCACGTGGCGATCTCGCAGCGCTCGGCTTAACTGCTAAAGAGAGCGTAGTCGCGAGAGGCTACGGCGTACAATCGACCCCATCGCCCACTCCCCTCCAACGACGGTAGACCATCCCACCACCCACCGCGCGCGCCGTCCAGTCAACGAATTCCAGGTCGTATTCCAAGGTTGGTGCGTCGCTCAGCTGCAAGCAAGCGCGCATGCCAAGAACACGCACTGGCGGGCAAATGAACGGGCCATCAATGGTTTTTCCAGCCTCATTAAATGGCACGAACACTGCCGAGGGATCGGAGCACGCGGTGAAAGCCCACAACGTACCTGCCGGGCTTGCGGTGCAGCCATTTCCACCTTCAGGCTGAGATTCTTGCGACGCGTTATACAACGAAGCTTCGTTGCCACGCGTCAGACAAACACCAGGACGAATACAGTCGAACTTCGTCTCGTAGTTTTCTTTGACGAAGGTCACAGGGTCACACTCGCAGTGGTGTCCTGTGAGCCCATCACGACGGCAAACGGCGCCAACTCCACACGGAGATGGCTCACACGGGTCCGGAAGGCTCAGCCTGCCGTCTGCCCCGGCCACGAACCCAGTGACGCCGGTGCATCCCAGCGGTCCGCTGCTCACGCAGCCGGTCGCGCCAGCGGCGCCGCACGCAATTTGCGCAAGCACGTCTGGGTCGGCATTTGCATCTGTAAAAGTGTTGTTTAGGTACGTTCCAAACGGCGTCCGCGTGTAGGCGAACGGAGCGCCAACATCACCACTTGCATGCCGCGAAAACAGAACGTCGTAGAGTAAGCCGGCGTCGACAAGGTACAGACAGAGGTCGCGTCCCACAACGCCGTCGCCACTACCTACGGCATTCATGAAGTTCACAAATGGGTTAGTCATGCTGGCTGCTGCTGCGGCGCACGTCATATTTGCCCACAATGTCCCAATCGGCGTGTCCGTTGAGTCGGCCGCTCCTCGTGCAAGCGCCGCGTTGTACATGCGCTGCGCGCTGTTGCGACTCAGGCAAACATCGCGCGTGATACAATCCGCAGCCGACTCGAAGCCATTTTTTTCGAAGGTCACACTCAGCGCGTCGCTGCAGCGATCACCCGGGGTACAAACGACGCCCGTAAGCCCGGTGGGACCATTCACACCGCCCGCCACGAACCC
>JBIKMD010000491.1:0-4635 GCA_044359465.1 Myxococcota bacterium | reverse complement strand
TCGTGGTGAATCGCTCGGGCGCGCACATAGTCATTCTCGAGCGCCGCTTTGACGAGCGCTGCGACGCGATCGGGCACCACATTGGAGGCCACAGACACCACACCGTCCGCACCAACGGCCATCATTGGTAAGGTCAGCGCGTCATCACCCGAGAGAATGTTGAAGTCTTTGCGGGTCCGCGCGCGCAGCTCGGCAACACGATCCGTGGAACCACCCGCCTCTTTGATTGCGACAATGCGTGGCTCATCCGCTTGCAAACGAACGACGGTGTCAGCTTGCAGGTCCACCCCCGTGCGCCCTGGCACGTTGTAGAGCATCACCGGCAAGCCGCCTTCTTTAGCGACGGCCATGAAGTGTTGGTACAGGCCTTCTTGCGTCGGCTTGTTGTAGTACGGCACCACCACGAGCGCAGCATCAGCACCAAGCTCCTTCGCACGTTTGGTGTAGTGGATGGTGTGCGCGGTCGAATTGGAGCCGGTGCCCGCAATGACCTGAACGCGTTTGTTCGCGACCTTCACCGCCGTCGAGACCACCAGATCGCGCTCGTCATCACTGAGCGTAGGCGTCTCACCGGTAGTGCCACACGGGACAATGCCTGTGATGCAACCAGCGATCTGGTCCTCGATGAGCTGTTTGAGCGCCGCCTCGTCCACCTTTTGATCTTTGGTGAAAGGGGTCACGAGTGCAGTGTATGAACCTTTAAACATCATAAATCTCCTACATTGAACCTTCCAGCCGGGCTTCTCCCCGCCAGAGTTGCTCAACCGTTTCACGCTCGCGTAGCACCTGCACGCGATCACCAGACACAATCACTTCAGCCGGACGCACACGCGAGTTGTACTGCGACGCCATGGCAAAACCATACGCACCGGCCGTACGTACGCAAAGCAGATCGCCCGCCTCCGCCTCTGGCATCTCACGATTTTTAGCGAAGAAATCGCTGCTCTCGCAGACCGGCCCCACCACATCAACGGTGGCGACTTTGTTCGTCTTTTGCCGCACGGGTTCAATGTGATGGTGTGCTTGATACAAGGCCGGTCGCATTAAATCATTCATCGCCGCATCGACAATGACAAAGGTCTTATAAGCCGTGCGTTTGACGTAATGGACACGTGTCAGAAGCACGCCCGCGTTGGCTACGAGTACGCGCCCCGGCTCGAGCAGTACATCGACACCCGCGCCCGCCAACTTCTGCTGAACCAGAGCGCCATAAGCGGCGGGATCAGGAGGGGTCTCCCCGGCGTACGGCACCCCAAGCCCCCCACCCACGTCGATGCTACGGAGCGGGATACGCTCGTCGCGCAGCTTCGCCACCACTTCGAGCACACGGTCGATCGCTTGCGCGAACGGCTCGAGCGATAAGATCTGACTGCCGATGTGAAAGGCGATGCCTGCGACATCGATACCACTGAGCGTCGTCGCATGACGGTACAGCCCGAGCGCATCATCAATGGGAAGACCGAACTTGCTCTCGCGCAGACCCGTCGCGATGTAAGGATGCGTTTTGGGATCGACCTCGGGATTCACCCGGATGGCGATGGGAGCACGTTTGCCGAGCGTCGTCGCGACTTGGCTCAGTAGCGTGAGCTCCGGCGCAGACTCCACGTTGAACATACGAATGCCGGCACGAAGCGCCTGTTCCATCTCCGCGCGCGACTTACCGATGCCGCTGAAGACCACGCGGTCCGCGCGGCCTCCTGCTTCGAGCACCCGAGCCAGCTCACCTCCGCTCACGATGTCGAAACCAAGACCTTCGCGCGCGAGCAAGCTCAGCACGCCCAAGTTGGAATTGGCTTTCACCGCGTAACAGACGAGCCCTGCGAGCGGCCCAAGCGCTTCTTGCATCACGTGCGCATGACGGCGCAGCGTCGCAGCACTGTAGACATAGAGCGGCGTGCCATAGGTCTTTGCGAGCGACTCGAGCGACACGGCTTCTACGTAGAGCTCACCAGCCTGCAGATGAAAGTGGTTCATGGTTTGGCGAACGCCCTCTCGCGCAACATTCCGTTCACGAAAGCATCGCGTTAGCAAAGACGCAATACGGAAGATACGGGAGGCTCGTTAGAACAGAGGAATCGCCGTCACGGGCGCTTGCCCTTAGCCAGGTGGCGCGAGAACGCATTCATGACGACAAGGTGCACCGGGGCCTGCGTGAGCAGATAGATCCACCAAGGTAGCGACGGAACGAACTCGTGAATGGCGGCGAGTGTGTACTTTTTGGCGGCGACTTGTCGGAACTCGAGCCAGCCGGTGGTCTTGGTTTTGCTGAGCACTCCCTCCACGATGTGCAGCTTCGTGCGATCCGGCAAAGCGTCGTCAGGGATTGATTCGAGAACCAAAAGCGGCACGCCTAACAGCCGAAACGTGGCCCGCGCGCCCTCGGTGTTCACCCGCACCAAAGCGCGAAAGAAGCGCGGCAACCAGCGCAGGTATTCCTCGGCAATCCAGTGTGCCGTCCGTTCTGGAAGCGAGGGCAAACGCTGAATCGACCGGACGCTGCGACTGAGCGCTTGTTTCCTCGGCACGGGTGGCGTCTCAGGCAAGGCGAGGGCTGCGCCAAGCATACTCTTGAACGTGGGATGCTGAATGTGCGGCGCAATCGTTTGGTCTGGTGGCGACTGCGGGAGATCACACAGCAAGCTATCGATCAGCGGCGACACTAGCTCTTTGCTCGCGCCGCCGAACACGCTCACCCACAGCTTGGAGAAACCCGTGGACGCAAGCGGCACCCGAACCATGCGCCGCTGAAGGCCGAGTGCGCCCGCCATTTCGCGCAGCAGTGTTTCGTACGTCAGGCTCTCGCCGTTGACCAAATCGAGCGTCCGTCCAGAGAAAGCCGGGTCGATGCAGGCCTGGGCGAGCACGTCAATGACGTCATCAATGTAAATGGCCTGCGTCGTGCTTTGCGTCCAACGCGGCAAAACCATCAGCGGCAACTTGCGGACGAGCGCGCGCAAGATTTCGAACGATGAGCCGCCGGGGCCTACGATCATGCCGGCGCGTAACACCGTCACAGGGATCTGTGTCTCGCTGAGCACTTCCTCTACTTCACGGCGGCTCTGCAGATGCGGGCTCACATAACCCTGCGTTGGCAGCAGACCTCCAAGATAGATGATCCGCTTCACGCCATTGTGCGCACACGCGCGCGCAAAGTTGTCCGCGAGCAACAAATCGCTGTCGTGAAACGACCCCTGAAACAACCGCGACGACGGCATCATCGAGTGCACAAGATAGACAGCGACGTCCACGCCCTCGAGCGCCCGCCGCGTGCTTCCCGCCGAGAACAGGTCCGTCTTGCGCCACTCGGCACTCGCCTCGGATCCGGTGCTGCGCCCAAGCGCGATGACTTCATGCGTTTGGCTCAAACGTTTGATGAGCTTCTTGCCCACGAAACCGCTCGCGCCCGCGATCGCCACTTTTAACACTGTGTCCATCCGTTCAAACGCTGTCTGGACTGGTCGTACGACATCGTGAGCTACGCTAGCACGCATCGCCAAGCTGACAACATCGCCAGTCACGAGGGGCGATAGCTCTCCTATCTGCTGAAGAGCGTGCTCACTTGCAGCGCGCCATGACCCGCTTCACTTGGTCGATGGCTGCGTAGGCTGCGAGCCAGGCACGGTCACCGGAGGCGGAGGCGTCGTTTGCACGGGGCGCGGAAAGCTCTTCACGCCGCAGCCCACACAAAGCGCGATGATCACGATCACTCTGATCATTGGTGTTTCCACGCGAGCATGGCGAATGCGATCCAGCCCACCAAAAATGCGACCCCACCAAACGGTGTTACTGCACCAAGTATGCGCACGCCGCTAAACACGAGCACGTACAAACTTCCGCTGAACAACAACACGCCCACACAAAAGCTCAGAAACACGACGCGCGCTTGCACGCCGTAAACCCGCTCGAACGCCGCGAGCGCAAGGAGCGCAAGCCCGTGGTAGAACTGATAACGAACAGCGGTTTCGAAGATCGCAAGATCCGCTGCATCGAGCCGAGTCTTCAGCGCATGCGCGCCAAACGCCCCAGCCGCCACAGCGAGCCCACAAAAAATGGATCCAACGAGCCCGGTCACGGATTGATCGTCGTCATGTATTTGTATTTGCCATCGACGACTTTGAGCACCACCGCGCTCTTGGTGGCATTACGCTGCTCGTCGAGCGTGATCTTGCCCGTCACGCCAACGAAGTCTTTGGTGTTGGCGAGCGCATCACGGAGCGCCTTACTCGACGCATCCGGCGCACGTTTGAGCGCATCGATCAGCACGTTGGCTGCGTCGTAACCCATGGCTGCAAGGCCGTCCGGTTTGTGTTTGAAGGCGCTCTCGAACTCGCTCACAAAACGCTTCACTTCTGGCGTGTCGAGCTCGTCACTGTAGTGGTTCGAGAAATAGGTGTTCTCGACGAACTTGCCGCCAATCTCGAGCAACTTGGGGCTATCCCAACCGTCACCACCAAGCAGCGGTACGTTGACGCCGAGCTCGCGGGCCTGGCGCGCAATCAAACCCACCTCTGTATAATAACCAGGGACGAACACGACGTCTGGTTTGGTGGTTTTGATCACCGTGAGCTGCGATTTGAAGTGTACATCGCCGCTTGCGTACGCCTCATCACTGACGATGGTGCCACCCGCGGCTTT
>JBIKMD010000490.1:0-4639 GCA_044359465.1 Myxococcota bacterium | reverse complement strand
GATGAGCGCCATTCCCAAAAGCAGGTGATTGCGTTTTTGCGTTTGCAGCGCTTTTTCGATTTGCGCCGCAGTTAAAAGGCCTTCGCCGATCGCCAATTCCCCAAAACGTTTGTCCACGTAACGCTGTTGTTCGTTCAGCCGGGTCGCATCTTCTTCCGAGAGGAAGCCTAGGGTGACGCAGACTTTTCCGAGGGTCAGATTTTGTGTCTCTTGGCGCGCGATGGCGCGGTGCAGTTGATCGATGTCAATCAAGCCGCGTTCGAGCAAATACTCACCAAAGAATCTGACGCCCATACTTGTTCTAGTGTGCCAGGCGACGCTCACCTACCGCAACCAAGATATACACCACCGACAACACCGCAAAACCAATGATGGCAGGCGTCAGGGATTCAGAGCCGCCGACGAGCAACACTTGTTCTAGCGACGCCTCCCCGCGATTGGCAGCAAACCGAAGCACGTTGTAAAAGGCACTAACGACGCCGAGGCCAATGGATGCGAGCAGCACGTGGCTGAGCGCGCGAATGACCGGACGACGCTTCTCCGAGGGCGAGCGCGCAAAGAGTGCCGCGCTGAAGATGGCGAGCGCGGAAAAAAGCAGAATCACGAGTGAAGGAACGCCGCCTTGTTGGATGAACTCGAGCATGTATGTCTCCTTGCCTCATTCAACGAACGAGCTGCTTTGGCGTGACAAAGAAATAAGTTTGTCACGTTGGCGCGCGAGGTGCGTTGTGATGGTGTTCGTATAGGAGCGTCGTGGCTTACAAAGAACCACTTGTCGGGCGCCTCGTCGCAGGCGATGAAGCTGCTTACGCCGAGTGTTATCACGCGCTGCGGCCAAGGCTGCATGGGTTTCTACTGCGCTTATGTCGCGACCCGGCTGTGGCCGAGGAACTACTGCAAGAGACCTTCATCAAGCTCGCACGGCACGCCCATAAACTAGCGCCGGATACCGAGCTGGCGGCCTGGCTCTTCACCGTGGCGCGCAATGCTGCGGCGAGTCATCGGCGTTGGGCTAGGCTCGATGCCACGCGCATCGTGCTGTGGGGGCTTCGCGCACGGGACAAACACCAGCAGAACCCTGAAGGTGCCGCGACTGCCGCCGCTGACATGAAGCGCCTCGACGCTCAGCTCCAACGTCTAAACGCAGGCGAGCGTGAAGTCTTGTTGCTCGCAGCGGAAGGTTTCACGCCGCAGGAAATAGCCCCCATGCTCGGGCTGTCCGACGACAACACGCGACAACGTTTGGCGCGGGCGCGCAAACGCTTGCACTCGCTCATCGACCCAGAGGCACCATGAACGATCCGATTTTGACAACAGGGTTGGCTGTCTTTCGCCGCGTACGCGATCGCGATCCTCGGATCCGTGCGGCGCTCGAAATCTACGATCGCTATGTGGAGCCTGCGTGTGTGACTGTCATCGTTGTGGTGCAGCTCGTGAGCGCGTTTGCGCTGGTTTTTTAGATGGGTAGGCGGACATGCACCGCAAGACCGCCACTCGGTACCGCGTCGAAGGCTGCGGTGCCTCGTTGTTCTTTCGCGCGCGCCTGAATGTTGTGCAGTCCCCGGCCGTTAGAGGCCGCGCCGCTCAAGCCTTTGCCGTCATCGATCACATCCAAACAAAGCCAGCGCGTTTCCCGCGCGACGCGGATGGTTACTTTGGTGGCGCCACTGTGTTTCACCACATTGGTCAGCGCCTCACGCACAATCGACAGCAGCGCCAAACTGGTGCTGGCGTCGAGCTTGGGCGGGAGATCATCTAGGTTGGCATCCACAATCAGTTCGAGCCGCGCCGCCTCCGCCAAATCCTCGGCTCTGCGGCGCAGCGTGGCCAGTAGATCGCGCAGATCTCTGCGCGAGTGTGACAGCGCCCAGACCACGTCGCGAAGCTCCTCTATGCAGAGGCGAATGGTTTGTTGAATTTGTTGCAGCACCTCGGCTCGCTCGGGCGGCCCCACACGTTGCTCGCGCTCGGCGAGTAACGCAATCCCAGTCAGTCTCGCACCAACATGGTCGTGTAGATCGCGGGCGATGCGCGCGCGCTCTGTGCTCAACTGGTTTCTGAGGACTTGCCGCGCAAGGTTGCGCAGGACAGTGGTGCCGGCAAACCCACCAATGGCTGCGACAAAAGCGAGGCGCAGGGCCCTCGGTACGGCGCTCCCATCTTCAGTGAAGACCTCACAAACGACAACGAAGGCAGAGAAAAAAACCGTGTAGTAGGTGGCGGTGAACCAAAGCGGGTAGAACATGACGAACGCCGCTGACACGAGCGCTATAGAAAAGACGGACGCGTGTTCGCTCGTGGCGCCTCCGTCGACCGCCATGAGAACGAGCGTGTTGACCAGGGCCAAGGTCGCAAGGGAGGTGGCGCAGAGTAGGATCAAGCGCTCTTTGGCGCCTGGCCTCAGCTTCATGACGACGAAGATCGCGAAGACCGCGTAGCCTATGCGCTGACATGCCACAAACACGGACAGCGGATGCTGCGCCAGCTCGGACATGGTGAGGATCAGCAGCACGAGCGGCATGCTGGCTGCGAACAGACGAACGGTTCTCCGCAAGCGATCATCGAGTCCTACGCCTGCCTTGAGTTGTGTCACAGGGTGTCGCCTATTCTCACTTGGGGACGCGCATCAAGGTGGCCAGACGTTCTACGACGGAGAACCCAACGGAACTGTACACCTTTGTCGCGTGGTAACTCTCGTCCGCAACGATGATCAGCTCTTCGTGCTTCGCGAGCCCGGCCGTACCTACGGCGTACATGAGCGTGCTGCAAACGCCGCGGCGAGCGAAAGCTGGATCGGTGCCAACGAGCTGAAAGCGGCCCACGTTTCCCTGGCCGACGAGCCCACAGGCTGCGGCGCAGTGATCGCCAAGGAACGCGCCGTACCAGGTGCCCCAGCCCACCGCTTGCATGGCGCGGTAACGCTGCATCTGTCGCTGCACGAACGCCGCTTGCACCTCATTTTTTCCGCGCGTGGTAAACGCGTTCGTCAAACATGCGGTTGCTGCGCTCCACGCGGCATCGTCTTCGAGCGCGCGCACCTGGACGTCGTCATTGTGTTTGGGTGCCCGCCGCAGCTGCTTTGCGCTCATGCAAACACCTACGTCACGCACGAAGCCGCGTTCCAAAAAGCCTGCGTCTTCTCCGCTCAGACCATCGATTTCATCCCAAGCAAAAATGGCTGCGCGATCGGGTCTGTCTTCGAACTCTCGGGCGTCAGCTGCCAGCCAGCTTTCGAGATCCGTGTGCCTAGGCGCGCGAGGGTAGATGAGGAAGTTACCCCAGTAGAACGTGGGATTGCTTCGTGTGCGCACCAATAGGTACTCGCCGCGGTCAATGACTTCGCCGTCAAAACGCGCGAGTGCGGCGTCGCTGGTGTGGGATCGTGATAGCAATACTGGCCCCTTGGCAGAATTTGTGCTTCGACCGCTGAAGCACAAATGCAAGGCGTCGTCACCAAAAGGCACATTCTGAGGCACCCGTGGGTGGTGATTCGTCAGTTCGGCTTTCCCGTGTTTTGGGAGGTTCTCAAAGCACCTGCGAATGCGACCTTTCTGGAAATCATCGCGCGCCACGACTTCAGAAAGCGCCAGGGCGAGGAGCTGCGCCGCGTGCAGGTGCTCAACCGTCAGGCCAAACGTCTGCAGCACCGTGCGCTGTCTTTGCATCGTTTTTCGTCCGAAGCCGTGGCGCTCATCGACCAGCTTCACACGCTCTACAGCGACGCAGCGAGGCTACAGGCCGCCCACGCGCAGCCCAAGGGCGGTGACCCTGGCGACCCGCTCATGACACGCTTTCGGGAGCTGCTTGGGCACCTCGTGGCGCAAGATGGACCATTGCGTGCCGCGCTCGGCACGCTGAGCGCGAGCGAGATCATCGCGGTCGAAACGCGAGTGCTCAAAAATACGCAGCGACGTCTCAAAGACGAGTTTCAGCAAATCATGCAGCACAGCACCACGCAGCTTGACGTGTCCAAGGCCAACTTGCTGCGTTTGTATTTTGCGCTCGACGAAACAGATCGCAAGGCGCTTGCCGAACAAGTGTCCGAGCCGGCACGCGGCCTGCTGACACCTGTGACATAATCTTGCGCAGGCCCTAGCTGCGGCCACATTTGCGCGATGTACTTAGACGCCATCGACAAACCCGGAAAGCCTATCTCGCTTCGCGACATCGATACCGATCCGCCAAAGAAGCTTCAGAAAGATGAAGCGCTCGCGGAACAAGACAAGCTCGAGGCAGAGTTGTTTCAACTGCAAGAGCTGATGTGGGGCGCCAAGCAGAATAGCGTCCTCGTGGTGCTTCAAGGGCGTGATACTGCGGGCAAAGATGGTGCGATCAAACGTGTGGTGGGTGCGCTCAACCCGCGCGGTGTTCACGTGGCATCGTTTGGCGTGCCGACGGAAGAAGAACGTGAACACGACTTCCTCTGGCGCATTCATAAGCATACACCGCGGCTTGGTGAGTTTTCGGTCTTCAACCGCTCGCATTACGAAGATGTCCTGGTGGTACGCGTCCGCAAGCTCCTACCTGAAAAAGTTTGGCGCGAGCGTTACGATCACATCAACAGCTTCGAGGAGGTGCTAGCGGAGCACGGTTGCATCATCCTCAAATTCTTCCTGCACATCTCCAAAGACGAGCAGAA
>JBIKMD010000576.1:0-4254 GCA_044359465.1 Myxococcota bacterium | reverse complement strand
CGGGCGAGCTGAATGACACCGTCTCACGCGTCCCGGGATGCACGAACGACAAGGACTCTGCGTGCAGCAGCAAACGTTCTCCTGCCTTGCCGTAAAGACGATCGCCTACAATCGGTAGCGCTAGACCATGCGCACAGTGCACGCGAAGCTGATGTGTACGCCCCGTGAGAGGAACTAAAGCCACGCGGGTTTGATTGCCTTCCTGAGCTAGCACTTGCCACTGCGTGAGCGCCGGTTTGCCGTGAACGGGATCGTGAATCTGCCGCGGGCGATCGTCTAGGTCTACGCGCAGCGGAAGCGAGATTGTTCCTGACGCTTCTTTGAGTAGGCCGTCCAAAACCGCGACATAACGTTTGTGCACCGTTCGCTCGGCAAATTGGCGCTGAAGGAATACGTAACTGTCGTGGTCACGCGCAGCGACGAGCAGACCGGAGGTGTCTTGGTCCAAGCGATGGGCGAGGCGCGCGCCGTCTAGCCAATCGGCAACGCACGGTGCGTCGGTTTTACCGGGCACAGAGAGCAGGCCCGCGGGTTTGTCTATCACGATAATGTGGTCGTCTTGAAACACAATGCGCGGCAGGTTTTCAGGTGCCACGCGCTCCGGCGGCAGTCCTCGCATAAACGCGAGAATGGCTCCGCACTTTGCTGTGCATGGCGCATAGACGGCACCCGAGCGCCGCGCCGTGCTGTCGCCCCAAAAGAACTCGACCAGCGCATCCACTTCTTCACCACGTTCGAAGGCTGCGCACAGCAGTTTGGGCGCCGCACAATCGCCCGCGCCCGAGGGTGGAATCTGCGGCGCGAATAACGCTTCTAGAGAGCGTTTTTCACCGCGCGCATTTTGGAAACGATAGGTGGACTGGATTTGCCGCATCAGCGACGCAGAGAGCACGCGGCGCTGCTCCTCGAGCGTTCGAAGCTGCGCCTCTCTGTCCGGCAATGCGCCAAGCGCATCGAGCAAGCGCTTCATTTCCGCCTTGTCGTGGCGGCTTTGCTGATCGAGCACCTCTTTGTCACCACCGCGTGCGCGGGCGGCATGGCGTTCGGCTCGGTTCTTGACATGCCTCGCGCGCATGGCGTCGAGCGCATCACGCAAAGGATCGCGTGGATCGTCGGCTCCGCGCAGTGCTCTGATTTGCTCGGTCAGCGCGCGCACTTCGCGCTCACCCGGAACTTCGATCACCGCGCGTGCTGCGGCATCGAAGGTGGGCCCCACGAAGGTTGGCACCGTCCAGCTTCCGCGCAGCATCCCTGAAAACGCGCGCAGTACGAGCCCGCTTTTGCACCGGAGCACGCCAAACATTTTGCCGCCGTTTGGCGCAAACAGCTCGGGGTAAGCGGCGAGGTCATGCTGCAGCGCTATGACGGCTTCTTCGATCTCGCTCATTGATGCGCGGCAAGTCGTTCCGTGAACGCGCGTTTGACGAATGCGACCGCTTCCTTGGGCGCACGCACTGTCACCCCTGGGCCAAGTGTCACCATCCAGGCGATCAGCTCGTCAGACAGTGGAGCGTTCCAATGCAGCGTGTTCTTCTTTAGCACGGCGTTGCTCGGGAGCTTGCCGCCGAGCCGCTTGAGCGCAACGTCATCAAGCGTGATTTCTAGCGGAATAGGACCGTCACCCACGAAAGCTGACAGCGCGTGTTCGAAGTAGTGCGCTGGGTCGAAATCGCTTGGAGGTTCGAAACGTTCGTCCGTTGCCTCAGCCTCCTGCATCCGATCGAGCGCAAAGGTACGCAGCGCATTTTTACGTCGATCACGCGCTACGAGGTAGGTGCGATGATCAGCGACCCACATGCCTAGTGGTTCAATGGATCGCTTCGTGCGCTCTTTCGGCGCCTCGTACACGATGGTCAGCACACGGCGTTCGTCGAGCGCTTTGTGCACCACGCGCGCGAGTGGGCTGATCGGCGGGGGCTGCGACACAGGTTTCGTCCGGTACAACTTCACAAAACGATCGCAGATCTCACGCTGCTCGCCTTTGAGCTGACCGAGCAGCCGCTCGGCAAACTGGTCGAACGCCTCGCCAAGCATGGTCTCTGAAGCGCTCTCCCTCAGCTTATCGCGCGCCACGTGGACGGCCGCGAGCTCCACGAGATTGCTAGGTAAAGACACCCGAAGCGCCGCGTCGGGCAACAAACGAATCCCACCGCCCATCCCTGCCGGATCACGCTTGAGGGGTAGGGGAATCGCCTCAATGGCTTTGATGATGCGTTGGACGGTGCGCAGCTCGAGCGAGAGCTTGTCCGCAATTTCTTTGGTCGTCAGTGCCCGCCGTGCGTTCGAAAGCAGCACAATGACGCGCAGATCCTGGATTTGAAGGTCGCCTCTTCCCACGGGTTTGTCTTCGCCGAAAAGTTGACGAATCACCAGGTCGATTGTGATTGACGATGGAATGAGCCCATTGCTACCTGCCCACGCGATGTTGGTGCTTCTGCTGTCGCTGTCCGCCTGTGCCCCGAGTTTCTTCGGACGGGTGAGAGCCGAACCAAGCGCGCTCGAAACATTAGTGATGACGGATGCCCAAGATCGTGAGCTCGGATCACTCGAAACGGCTGCGCTGATTGTAGGTGGGGCGCTCGATCTTAAGGAGCTCGAGCAGGCAGCACGGGAGTGGAATACAAAGCTCGCACCTGCCATTGCGCAAACGTTGGCAATGCCAGAAGCGAAACGACCAGCCGGGCTATTGCGCGCGCTGTTCGACACCAAGGTGCTGCGTGAGCCTGCGCAAGACGCGAATGCGCTGCGCGACGTCATTCTGCATGGCCGCTACAACGATGTGTCTGCCTCGCTCGCGTACATGCTCGGCGCCGCCCGTGTTGGAATCGATGCGCGCCCGTTCTTGTTGCCCTCACATGTGCGGGTCACTGTGTACGTGGATGGTGTACCGGTCCCCGTTGAAACCACGAACGCCAATGGTTTTGACGCACCCGCTGCTGATGGGCCTGTCGTTTATGGGGAAGAAACGAACGGCGTCGGTTTGCTCGCGGCAGTGTACTCCAACATCGCGGTGGAGGCGGTGCGCCATAAACAAACGCTCATTGGTGAGAAAATCGCCCAACGCGCTGAATCGCTGGTGAATGTACGTGAGCGCAAGCTGCTTCAGGAACAACGCGCGAATGCGCTTGCCGAACATGCGCTCGATGAAAAGCTTCCTTTGGCCGAAACCCTTCGCCTTGGTGCCGAAGCGAGGCGACTTGCAAACGACGAGTCGCTGATCGCTGCAATCGACGAGGGCGTCATGGAATGCGTGCTGCGTCACGCGGAAGCCAACGCAAGCAAGCTCAGTTCGGAAGGCATGGCGGACATCAAACGGGCGCTCGAGCCGTTTGGCCTCGCTGATGATGGGCATGCAACGCTGCTCACCGCAGTGGCCGTGTGGCAGATTGATCAGGGTGCGCTGAATGCGGCGGAAGTCACGCTGGCGCAGGCGCTCCGTGTGGCGCGGAACCCAGAGCTCGCCGAACACGTGCGAGCAATGAATGTGTACCGGCTGGCGCAGCTCAGCGAGAAGGATCCGGCGGGGGCCGCCACTGCACTTACGGCGACGTCGTTTGCTGTGGGCGATGAGAACGCGAAAATCGTCGTTCAAAACGCGCTGACGGCATTGGCCAAAGCAGGTCAATGCGAAGCGCAGCAGACGGCGCAGGCGCAGTGGAGCGCGCTGCTGAGCGCGGATGAACGCGAGACGCTGCTGGCGTATTGCTACAATGTGCGCGGGCAGCAGTTGTTTGTGAGCAAGGACTACTCGCGCTTGATTAGTGAAATGCGGGTTGCTGTGCGAACCGTTTCTAAGAACGATACGCTCAAGAAGAACCTCGTCGCTGGCTTGAGCAACCAAGCGGAAGTGTTGATTGGTGAGTACAGATGCGACGCGGCAAAACCGCTGTTGCAGGAGCTGAAGACGCTCGACCCCGCGGACGCAAGCGCCGTGGCGAGATTGCGCTACTGCTCGCAGCGCTGAGGGGGCGCGGACGACCGGGTGCATCGTGCCGTTGACGAAGTCCGTGCATCGCCTTGTGCCAGCGCAGAAGTGAAGTGGTGCGCGCGTTCCGTGCAGAGCGCTGTCACATGCGATGCAGCGTTCTGCCGCAGAAGTTCCGAGCGTGACGACAGGGAACGTCATCGGTGAAGGTCGATGCGTGAAGGTCGATGCGTGAAGGTCGATGCGTGAAGGTCGATGCGTGAAGGTCGATGCGTGAAGGTCGATGCGTGAAGGTCGATGCGTGAAGGTCGATGCGTGAAGGTCGATGC
>JBIKMD010000489.1:0-4654 GCA_044359465.1 Myxococcota bacterium | reverse complement strand
CTGGAACTGCCTACTGGGAGCTGCGCGGGAGCGTGAGGATCGCGCTTCCTCCGGCCGCCGTCTTCGAATCGGTCTGGCGCATTCGTGATGAAGGCTACGAAGCGCGCATCACGAAAAAACGCGTCATTCTCAAAGACACACCCAATGAGCGTGTCGTCTATTCGCAAGTCAGACTGCCCGTGGTTGCGGACCGGGACTACACACTCCGATTGGAGGCCAAACGCGACGTCGGGGTAGATGTGTACCAAATCCTCTATCGCACGGATAACGCGTCCGGTCCTAAAGCGACGACTGATCACGTGCGCATCGAGCTCATTCGCGGCGGTTGGACGTTCGAGCCAGACGGAGAAGGGGGCTGCCTTGTGACCTACTTTTTTTTGAATGACCCGGGCGGTGTGATTCCTGCTTTCCTTGCGCGGGGCTATCAAGGCGACGTCTTGGCCAGCGTCCTACGCGAAGCGTTGGTCTTTGCCGCAAGTGACGCCAAGAAGAGAGACCCGTTTGCTCACTGATATAGACTGACATCAGCACAAGAAGTGACCAAGCGTTGCGCATTTGGCAAAAGCCAGTTCGCCGCTCCGATACCTAGCTCGGAGGCGATACACTTATGGGCGCTGAATCCTTTGTTTTCCCCTTTCCCCGCGTGACCTCGGAAGCTGGACGTACGTGGAGCAAAGAACGCGCAACCTCATCGCATCTTGGTGGGCGCGTTGATGTTCCAATGATCACCATGGCTGGCTTCTTGAAGGACGACATCTTTGCGCTTCAGGCGGGTCCTCAGTTTCGTTTTGGACATCAATTCGACGAGAAGGGCAGTCACTACGTTGGCGGCGGCGTCATGCTGCGCGGCGCCCTTCAGGGCTTGAGCTTCGAAGCTGGTAGCGCCCTCGTTGTTCCTGTTGTGAACGCGAATGCGGGTGTGACCAGCCGTGGGCCTTATGTTGGCACCGGGGCAAGCATGAGCTTTTTGGTCGACGGGTGTGCTGTGGCCTTCGGTCCGTCGCTGAATTACACCGTGGACTACTCATTCAAGGGTGAGTCACCAAACCAGTCGCTCAGCTTTGGCGTGCAAGCCGGTCTGTTGTTCTGAACTGGCCGTCGTCCAACGGTTTGCTCGGCGGCGACACAGAGCTGAGGCTCGGATAGTTTTGCGCAACCTCTGCTTCGAGCGCCGGACGCGTTCTACCGATCGGGAGCCGATCTGCTGCATCGATTTTTTCGCTGCCACCGGTATCCAGACAAGTGCACCGGTTGTGAATGTCCGCTGTTTTGGTTGAGGCGCGCCTCTTCGGGTAGGCTGTCTGTATGACTGTTATCGATGGGCGCCTACGCGGCGCGTGGGCCAAAGCGGTAGAAGACTTGCGCGTCACACCGGCCGAGGTCGAGACTATCGTCGAGCGCAATTTGGTGGAGATTGCGCGCAATCCAAATCAGTCCATGGAAGCCGCGCGCGCACTCGTAGCGAGGCTCGAGGCGCAGTTCGCGGCGACAGCGCCAGTGCCATCTGCTCCGACGGGTGCACGCGGCGTGAGTGCACGTTCGGGGAGAGTACAAGCGCCTCGTGAGTCTGCTGAGCGCCAAGTGGCCCGCGCGCAGCTCGAAAGTGCGCTCAGGCTGAGAGACGCGGTGGTCGCGCGAGCCTCGGCCGCGCAGACGTTGTTGCGTAGCACCATGGAGGCGATTCGCGTGAAGGCTGGGGAACTCAGAATCGATGGCGATGACGAAGCAGAAATTCTTCGATTGATGAACAGCGTGCCTGAACACATGCGCCCAGCCCTTGCGGACACGATTCGTCGCGACGAATCGCTTTACGCGGATCTCAGCTATGGCATCGATGGGGAGAATGACGACGCGTTTCATGCGTACCTTGACCGCTACAGCCCCCGCTAGTCGTAAATAACCGCAGCGAAATCGAACCAAACAAGCATTTGTCGGGTACGCTAAGCACCAGGATTGCTCACGGAGTAGCAGGTGCCAAACAGGGCTAAATGACCGCAGATTCAGTGAAAAGGCCACCGGTTGGTCCGCTCGGCGAGACGCTGGTCCTGCCTGATCTTGTTGCCCGTCCTGCGGACTTGGCCGCCCAGGCGCTAGGCGCTCCGTCCGAGGCCTCTGCCGCGACCTTTCTCGCTGCCATCGCCAGTCGCCCTGAGTCTGAAAAAAAAAACGCGCTCTCGGCGCTTCTGGCTGGGCTTGGCAAACAGCCGGCTGCCGAGCGTGCATTTGTGACGGCACTGAAGGCTGAGTTCGTCAGGAAAGACCTCGCGCCTGACACACGTAAGCTTCTTGGCGCCTTCCTCAAGGACGCGGACGCCAAGATCGTCAAAGCCGAAAAGGCAGCGCGCGCAAAGTCGGAGAGTGTGGACCGCAAAGACACTACGCCCTCCCGGCAGGCAGCAGCGTCTACTGTTCCTTCGCTCGCCGTCGGACTCACCGGAGGCAAGCTAAGCGAAGCGAGCCAAGTTGCCGGCGCCATTGTTGCGCGCTGCGCAGGTTACACTTCGGCAGCCAAAGAAACGCTCATTGCAAACGACATCAAGACCTTCATTGGTAGCGGAGCAGACGCACCTGCGCGTGCTCGCGCGTTGTTAGATGCGATGAAGCCGCAAACCCCCAAGGTCGATTTGGCGCGGCTCATAGACGAGCTCGAGGATCCCGCAGAGCGGCAGCAAGTGCTTGGCCTTTTGCTTCCAGCCGCAACCGCCGACGAAAAAGCGGGCGCCATCAAAGCGCTCACCGGCAATTGGTTCTGGCAGTTGTTGATGGCCTTGTTCAGCTTCAAGGACGACCGCGCAACGGTCCATCAGATTGTTCGGTCTTGCTACGGAAGCGATGAAACAACGGGTGTGGGCCCGAAGAGCACGGAGAACCTTCGCGCACTCTTTGCAGCGGCCGGAAGAAACGGTGTCGACTTCGAAACGATCTACGACGCACTGCCAGAAAAGCAGAGCGTGCGTGAAGAAGTAGTGCTCGCCGCTGCCTCTTCCATGACCGTCGACGAACGCGCTCGCGCGATCGCCGTCCTCGTGCGTGGTTATACACCTGCCGAAAAAGAGCGTGCGATTGGTGTGTTCCTCGCGAAGTCGCCACCAAGCGAGCGCAAGACGCTGCTGCTCGCGCTTCAGCGTGAGCAGCAGATCTCCTACGCCGCTGTAGACAGCGAGCTTGGCGGCGACGATCGGGCGTTTCTTCGGTCACACTATTTGGCGCCAGAGGCGATCAAGAAGTTTGATGGTCTGCCGATTTATGAGGCGGACTTCGAGGCGCTACGCGCGAAGGAGATCATTCGCGGAGCCGATCACGCGCTGACCCGAATAGAAACTTATGCCGATGATCTGCCCGCGGCGAACTTGGATGCGTCGCTGCCCTTGCTCAGCGGACCACCTAGCGACGCACGTACGGCAGAGGTCACGCATCTCTCTGAGTCTTTGTCTGGCGCCGCCGAACGTCTGGATGCACGGATCAAAGAAGCCACCGCCAAAAAGCTCGAGCTCGAGACGAAGCTCGGCGCATACGATGCGATAAAAACCCGCGCGCAGGCGTTGATGAGTGCGAGCCCTGGTGGTGATCCGCAGTCCGTCTTGATCCGCGAAGACGCACAGCGGATTTGCGAGTTCGTCGACACCGAACGCGCGCGGGTTGAACGTACCTACAAAGCGTTGACCACGGAAATCGACGCCGCCACCACGGCAAGTCGCATGGCGCGAGCCCAGTTTAGTGCCCTCGCCACGCTGATGAGCGAGGGTCAGCCGCTGCTCGAAAAGCGAGCGATCCTGCGTGCTGACGTGCAAGCGCAGGTGGCAAAACCTGGCAATACAACGCCCATCGACCCTGTGCCTTTTGAGGTTCACGTGGCGGCGCTGCAGACGCGGCTCGAGGCGTTACATCACTATCGCGTCACGCTGCTCGGCCTAGAGCAGACCGATCCACAAGGCCTCAAAGCACTCGAGGACTCCGGCGTGATGGCGCTGCTCCGCGCCGAGATGACGGCCACTGAAACCGAGTTGGCCCTTACGGTCAGAGATACCTTGGATATTCACGCGGCCGGACGTGTCGACGTTGAAGCAAAGGCGACGATCGTTGGCAAACGCGCGAACGACTTTGCCGACGCGGCGGGTCGTAAGCTGGAGACCGCCACAGACGCAGAGCTAGACAAGCTGGCCACCGGGCACGACGTCCACATCAGGGCACTCGAGGCGGAGCTAAGGACGCTCACAGCCGATCGCGACGCCGCGCGTTCCGTGCTCGCCAAGTACAAAGGGCGACCAGACGCCACCTTGAGTTTGCCCGAGCTGCTGGAAAAGCAGCGCGCCGTGATCACGCTCACGGGCGCCGTGCCCAAGCTGACGGACGTCGTGCCCAAGATCACGGACGCCCCGCCCACCGAAACAATCAAGCCGGAGCAATCACTCGACGACCGTCTATCTGCACTTGGCGCAGTGCTGACCTACGCGCAGCATTCGAAGGCTGTCATCACGCAGCGTCGGACTTCACTCGGCGAGAACCTAGAGAAGAAGCTCGCGCTTGGGTTGCAGACAACGGCCGAAAGCAAGTTCCCACCCGGGTCGCAGGATGATCTGTGGGAAAAGATGGACGCACTCGGCAAGCTCTACGGCCTTCCCGTCGAAGCGAAGCCGAGCGTAGGTGAGCCTTT
>JBIKMD010000488.1:0-4670 GCA_044359465.1 Myxococcota bacterium | reverse complement strand
CTCGTGTCTTCGAGCGAAGTACCTACTGATCCTGAAGCTCGGCGCACCAAAGCCTTACACGCACCACAAGCGAGCACTGCGGAAACCTTGCCGGCTGCACCTGCTGAGACCACGCGCGGTGCGGGAGCAAAGGCCTTCACCGTCACCACGCCTACGCCACAATCGTCATGGCCCAACTGGCGAGCCGGGTTCCTAGTGCTTGCCTCGGTGGCGCTGGCGATCGCTGCTGTTTTGGTCACGCGTCCAACACCTGAGGAGCCAACGTCCGACGTGCACCAAGTGGCGAACGTCGAAGTTCCTCCAAGCGCCGCGTCGCAGGAAGCTACAGCGCTGCCCGCCACACTGCCCGCCGAGCAACCGCGCGCCCTAGCCGAAACAGTCAAAGGCCCAGAAACCTCGCCCAGAACGAGGCTAGGGAGCAAAAAAGAGCTTGGTGTCGTGCTCTTTTCCTGCCCCGTGGGCTCACGCGTGTTCGACAAGGGCGTACTCGTAGACACCTTGACCGAACGCAATCGAACACGCTTCACGCTGCCTTTGGGGCCGCATGCGATTTCAGTCCGAACCCCGGATGGGAGGACAACAAGAACGCGCACGCTCACGGTGAGCCGAGAGTACAGCGATCAGTTCGACTGCGAGTGACTCAGCGACGACCGCGTGACTTCGACTTGCGCTTGGCCGCTGGCTTTTTGCTGGGAGGCGGTGCCACCACGGGCTTGTTCTCACGCCCCGTGCTCACACTCAGCGCATCAGGCATGGGAGAGAGAACGGTATCGTCGGTTTGCCCTTTTTCAATCCGCTTCAGCAGCCCCTCAATACGTGCGCCGCGCTCGAGGGATTCGTCGTGCACGAAGATCAGCGCGGGCGTGTAACGCAAGCGCAGACGCGGACCGAGCTCACGACGAATGAACGCCGCAGCGCGGTTGAGGGCCGCAATCGATTTGGTCTGCGCTGCAGGTTCCCCGTAGACGCTGACATAGACTTTGGCTTCACGCAGATCGTCCGTCGCGACGACATCCGTAATCGTGACGTAACCAACCTCAGGATCGTGCAACGAACCTTCTTGAATGATCGCAGAAATCTCCACGCGAATCCCCTCAGAGACACGCGAGGAACGTTTGAACTCGGCCATGACTTACTCCGTACAGGTGTCTTTTTTGTCGAACCGCACGCGGTACTCGCGCGCATGAATCGGCCGCGGCAACCGCAGCTTGTAACTCTGGTCGGCCCCGCCTGGAGGCTGCACGCGCAGCGACACCTGAACAGTCGGGTCATCCGAATCTAATTTTTGTACCATACCCGCAGCGGCATCCGGGTTACGCACGGTCACGTTGAATCTGCCCGTCGTATCTGTTCGTGTTTCGTCGAGCAAAACGCCCGTTTCGTCAAAGAGGGCGATCGACACGTCAGATACGGGCGTTGCGCAGTTGCCGCTGTCCGTGGTGACGCGTCCGCTGACCTCGTAAGCCATGACGATTCCGCCTGCTGGCCCTACCGCCATACCCTGCGTGCCCATCATGCAGCCTGCAGCGAGCGCGGCGATAGCCAAGAAACGGAAGAGCATTACGTGAGGGGCGCCTTAGGTTGGGGAGGGCGCGTTTTGCGAGGTGCCGCGGCCTTGTGGGCGCGCTGGCGTCGCAGTGGGCGCTGGTGGCGGTGGCGAATCGAGCGTACGCGCGATTTGTTGTAGCTCGTAAGCCTCGATGATGTCGCCCACTTGAACGGTGGTGAAACCCTCGATCGAGATACCGCATTCAAAGCCAGAGGTGACTTCACGCGCGTCGTCTTTGAAGCGCTTGAGACCCGTGATCTTGCCGTCGAAGACAATCTTGTTGTCACGCAGCACGCGGGCGCGGGCCGAGCGAACAATCTTGCCGTCGGTGACGGACGAACCAGCAATAACGCCGAGCTTCGGCGTGTTGAACACTTGGCGAACTTCTGCGCGCCCGAGTGCTTGCTCCCGCGTCGTAGGTGCGAGCATTCCGCCCATGCCAGCTTTGACGTCATCTAGCGCGTTGTAGATGATGTCGTAGGTCTTGATCGCCACACCTTCAGACTCAGCGGCGTTGCGAGCTTTGGCATCCGCTTTGACATTGAACGCAACGATAGTGGCGTTCGAGGTCGACGCGAGCATGACGTCGCTTTCGGTCACCGCGCCAACGGCAGAGTGAACCACCGTGAGCGTGACCTCGCTGGTCGAGAGCTTGCGCAGCGCTTGGCTGAGTGCTTCGACGGAGCCACGAACATCACCTTTGATGATGACCTTGAACTCTTTGCCGTCGCCCTTGCCTTTGAGCTTCGCGTAGATTTCTTCCATCGTCGCTTTTGGACGTTTCGCCTGCTCAGCAGCGCGCACGCCTTCATTGCGGTGCTCGGCCACTTCTTTGGCCGCTTCCAAGTCTTCGACGACGTTGAATTGCTCACCAGCCATTGGAACATCGGACAAGCCAATGATTTCCACTGGCATCGACGGACCTGCTTCGGTGATTTGCTCGCCTTTGTCGTTCATGATCGCGCGCACTTTACCGAACGCGTTACCAATGACGACCGCGTCACCCACGCGCAGCGTGCCTTCTTGCACGATGATCGAAGTGCGTGGGCCAAAACCTTTGTCGAGACGGGCTTCGATGACCGTACCCACAGCGCGCTTGTCCGCGTTGGCCGTGAGCTGGAGCACTTCTGCTTGCAGCAAGACGTTGTCGAGCAGCTCTTGCACGCCCGTTTTCTTGGTCGCGCTGGTCTTCACGTACACCGTGTCGCCACCCCATTCTTCAGGAACGAGCTGGTATTCGGTGAGCGACTGCATGATCTGGTCAGGCTTCGCACCGGGCTTGTCGATCTTGTTGATCGCCACGATGATCGGCACCTTCGCCGCTTGCGCGTGCTTGATGGCCTCCACCGTTTGCGGCATCGGGCCGTCGTCAGCCGCGACCACCAGAATCACGAGGTCGGTCACTTCGGCGCCGCGGGCGCGCATGGAAGTGAACGCTTCGTGGCCAGGCGTATCGAGGAAGGTGATAGGACCCTTTTCAGTCTGTACTTGGTAAGCGCCAATGTGCTGCGTGATGCCGCCCGCTTCGCCAGACGCCACGTCTGCCTTGCGGATCGCGTCGAGCAACGACGTCTTACCGTGGTCAACGTGACCCATGACGGTGACGACGGGCGCGCGCATTTCCATGTTCTCGGCGAGCTCATCGCCTTCTTCGTCGAAGAATTCGTCTTCGTCGAAGCTCTGGTCGTTCACCGTGAACTCGTACATCTGTGCAACGAGCGTCACGGTGTCTACATCGAGACCTTGGTTGACCGTGGCCATCGTCCCAAGCTCCATGAGCTTGCGGATGATGTCCGTCGCCTTCACGCTCAACGCAGCGGCGAGGTCAGAGACCGTCATCGTTTCAGCTTCCATCACGACGACGCGTTTGGACGCCTTCATGGTGGCAGCGGTGGTGGAGACTGTCTGGCGCTTGATGCCGCGGCGACGACGCAGACGGCTGTTGGCCGCCGAACGTTCGTGCATGGCGAGCAAGGAGCGCTTGTCGAGCTTCTCACGGCGGCCATCGCCACCAGGACGGTTGGCGCCAGGGCCCTTCTTGCCGGCCTTGTTGACGTCGACCATCTCTTTGCCCTTCCCGTACATGTCGGGAACGACCTTGATGTCACGCACCGGACCGAAGCGGTTCGGGTAAGGCATTTGCGGCTCGAGCGAGCCTGGCGTTGGACGCGGGCCGCCCGGACGGAAGCCGCCTGGTCCCGGAGGACGCGAACCTGGAGGGCCGCTTGGACGGAAGCCGCCGGGTCCTGGAGGACCACCTGGACGGAACGTGCCTGGCGCACCACCACCCATTTGGCGACGTGGTGGGATGCGGCTTTGCAACTTGCCCACATCGATCATGCGAACGACGCGTGCCGCTCCGGGTTGGGTGGCCTGCGTAGGTCCACCGGGTTGGCCTGGCGCCATGGGGGTTCCTGCGCCCTCTGGCTTCCCGGGATGAGCGGGATGCTGAGCGGCAGGAGGAACGGTGGCGGTAGGCGGCTGCGTCTGCGTCTGCATGGGTCTTTGCGTCTGAATTTCGCCACCGTTTTGCAGTGGGGCGTCCTGTTGCACCGGAGTGGCGCGTGCTTGCGATTCTTGCTGAGCGCTGGCGGCAACTTGGCCGGCGGCAGACTCTTGGTGTTGCTGAGGTTGTTCAACCGGCGTGCGAACAGGCTGCACGGGCTCGCTAGCACGCACATCCTGGTGCTGCTCTTCCGGCTCACGCGCTTCCACGTGGGTTTGGTGATGTTGATGCGGGTGCTGCCCGCGCTGCTCTTCTTCGTCTTGGCGCTGCTGCGCTTCGGCCTGGGCTTGCTCTTCAGCCGCCTGCGCTTCTTGCGCCGCTTGCACTTCGCTTTGATGCTGCACGATGTCGGCTTTTTTGCGCACGATCATCGCTGGGCCACGCTTCACTTCTGGCTTCTTGGCAACAGGGCCCGCCAGCGCGCGCTTGACGTCGTCTTCGTCCACGGTTGACGAGTGGCTCTTCACATCGATGCCAATGTCCTGAAGCTTCTTAATCAGGATTTTGGCTTCGATGCCGAGGTCTTTGGCCACTTCATAGATCCGACGCTTACCCATTCTCAGTCTCTCCGGTCTTCACTTGCTTCGTATTCGACGTCACGGTTGTCAGCAAAGC
>JBIKMD010000487.1:0-4673 GCA_044359465.1 Myxococcota bacterium | reverse complement strand
ATACTACATCTTGCAACAGTCGATCGTGAACGGGGCGCCGGTCGAGTATCCACCATGGTACATCGCAGCGCTCTTCGCGCTGTTGTTCGTCGCTCATTACGTTTGGGACGCAGCGATGGCACAGAAGAACCACTACCGCGCCATGGAACGAGGCACCTACTTCAAGCGCCACACCTTCCCGCAAATGCCCTGGAGCACGCTGAAGTATCCGCCAAAAATTTTGAGGACTAAGAACGGCGGTTCTCTGCTCATCGACGGCTTCTGGGCATACGCGAGGAAGATCCACTACACCTGCGACATTGTCATGGCGCTATGCTGGGGCCTCGCGTGCGGATTCGGCGGGGTCTTGCCGTACTTTTACCCGGTGTTTTTTCTCATCATGATCATCCATCGCGCGTCTCGTGATGAAGCGCGGTGCCGAGACAAGTACGGCGAGGATTGGACTCGCTACACAGAGGCCGTGAAGTACCGCTTCATTCCCTTCGTCCTGTAGCGTGGCGCACCCGTCATGGTTGGCGCGATTTTCGCAAAGTGACCGCAACGAAGCACACCCCAACCGGAAAGGACCAACTATGAAAGCCAAAGAGATCATGAGCCGCGACGTCATCTGCGTTCCACCTGATGCGAGCATCCGCGAGGCATACGACCTCATGAGGACGGCCTCGATTCGTCACCTGCCCGTCGTCGCCGGCACGAAGCTGCTCGGTGTCATCTCTGACCGCGACATTCTGCCGTTCACGCAGGACGGAGTCGTGGTCGATGACCGCTTGGTCGAAGAGATCATGACGGAATCCCCGATCGTCGCGAGTCCGAAGACAACAATTGCAAGAATCGCCGAGCACATGCTCGAGTACAAAATCGACTGTGTTCCCGTGGTGAGCGGGGATCGACTCATCGGCATCGTCACCTCCGCCGACATGATCGTATTGCTTCTGACGCCGCTCGAACCGGCGACGACCGGCCTGCCGTTCGAGTTCAATCTCCTGACGCCGAGCGCGCTCCGCAGCCTGCGCTCTTCCGTCGCGACGGTTACGGCCGGGTAACACGCCGTCTCCTCTTCGTGACGCCGCCTTGTTTGGCGAGCCATTTGCATTCCTGAAGATCATGAACCGCGAATCCGATCGAAACGCCCTCGATAAGTATGTGACCGAAGCCAAGCGCTATCCACTCTTGAGTCGCGACGAGGAGCTCATGCTGGCGAAACGCTGGCGCGACGGCGATGACCTTCGCGCTCGCGAGAAGCTGATTCTGTCGAATCTCCGCTTCGTGTTGAAGATCGCGCACGAGTACACGGGCTATGGATCGAGCCTTCGCGAGCTCGTGCAAGAAGGAAACGTTGGACTGGTGATAGCCGCGGATCGCTTCGAGCCGGACCGCGGCCTGCGCTTCGTTTCGTATGCGGTCTGGTGGATCCGTGCGATGATCTTGAGTCACGTGCAGCGATCCGCCTCCATCGTCCGCACAGGGACGACGCGAGACAGCCGCCACGCCTTCTTCAACCTGCGCAGCACGAGACGAAGGCTCGAAGCTGAGAAGCAACGCGAGATAACACCGGCCGAGCTCGCGCGGGCTCTCGGAATGACCGAGCAAAGCGTTTTGGAGACAGAGCAGCGCCTCGTCACGGGCGACCTACCGCTCGATACCGGATTCATCGAGCAATTGCGCGATACCTCACCCTCGCCCGAGGAAGGCGTCGCCGAAGTGGAATCGGCGCGGATCGAACGCAAGCGCTTGCACAACGCGCTGAAGGTGCTCGACGGTCGCGAGCGCGCGATCATTGAGCGCCGCATTCTCGCCGAAGAGCACGATAGCCTTGCGGCGATCGGCGGCGACCTCTCTGTTTCTCGAGAGCGTGTCAGACAACTGGAACGCCGCGCCCTCCGCAAGCTCAAAGATTCGCTCGCGCAAGCAGCGTGATCTTCACGAAGCTGCGCCACCACGCGAAGTTGGTCCGCCATGTGCACCACTGCGTGCAGATGGCCGCACAACGCTGCCGATCGTTACCAAACGGGATCCCTGCGTTACCAAACGCAGACAAGCTCATCCCGAATACTGAGGAGAAAACCATGACCGCTGTTCGAGCAGAGAAGAAGAAGCGCCCCCACGTGCACGAGCCGATCGATAAATACATGACGCCGGCCCCGCACACGATCGGCAAAGACCAAACGCTTGCAAAAGCGCACGAGCTGATGCGTGAGTACCGCATTCGCCACCTTCCGGTACTCGAAGGCGGTAAGCTCATCGGCATTCTCTCTGACCGCGATCTCAAGCTGGTTGAAACGCTAAAAGACGTGGACCCGAGGACGGTGTTGGTATCGGAGGCGATGACGGAGGAGCCCTACTGCGTGGCGCCGCTAGCCAGTCTCGAGAGCGTCGTGCGCGAGATGGCCCAGAAAAAGTACGGGTCCGCCGTCGTGATGGAAGGCGAGCGCGTCCACGGGATCTTCACCGCGATCGACGGCCTGCAAGCGCTCGCTTGGATCCTAGATCAGCTCGAGGACTGACGTTTCACGACGAGCACCGATTGCTCAGCGTGCTCGACCACGCGGGCTGCCGTCGTGCCGAGGACGTGCTTGACGACCCCATGCCCGTGGGCGCCGATTGCAATCACATCCACTTCGTAGTCGTGCGCAGCGTCGCAGAGAGCGCGCCATGCGACGCCTGGTCTTGCATGAATCGTCACGGACGCACGCTCGTGGACGAGATCTGCAAACACCGAGAGATCGGCCTTGGCTCGCACCAGCACATCAGGCTCCGCTGTTTCCTTGTCGCTGGCGATCGCGCGAAACAGCAATACTCGGTGCTGTTCCCCGTGTGTGAACGACACCGCTGCTTCAACCACGTCTCTCGACAGGTCCGATCCGTCCACCCCAACCATGATCCGCTCGGTGTCTTTTCCCGGTTTGTCTCGCGTCACGTAGACGCTGCATGGGCTGTGGTCCACGACAGCGGCGGTCGTCGATCCGAGGAGGTGCGGGCGGCGAAACCCTCGCGCGCCCATGACGATGAGCCGAGCCGCGTGCTTCTTGGCGACATCGCAGAGCGAGCTCCAGGCGACTCCATACCCAGCAACCGCGCCAGCGAGTAACTCGGGGGCCACAGTTTTGGAGGCGGTATCGAGATAGGTTTGCGCTTCGTCGAGCGCCTCCGGTTCGAGCGTTGCTACGGGCGATGTGATCGCTTCCATGACTCCGCTCGAAACTGACGCCGCATGCACGAGCAGCAACTTCGCGTTCATGCGTCCGGCGAGGCGCACTGCGGTGGAGAGAATGCCGTGATCGGCTTCGGAGCGCTCGAGCCCAACGACGATGATGCTTTTGTTCGAGTCCATCTCCTTTGCCTGAGCAACCGGCATGCCACTGAGATCATGACGGAAAGTGTTACCACTTCGATACACGCCAATACGGGAAGGTAACCTTCCGCACGAAATCCTAGGCTGCGGCCCATTGGTCCGAGACCTGCATTCTGCCCGGCTGCGCAACAAAGCGCGGGAGATAGAACATGCAAGCGACCACCGACCTACAGAAGCAAGTCGACAAAAACCTTCAAAAGCTCCGCACCGTGCGTGACGAAGTCCGGCTGCATGCGCATCTCTTCAATATGGAGCTCAAGGAAGCGTGGGAAAAGCTCGAGCCGAAGCTGACCCAAGCCGAGCTCAAGGCGAAGAAGGCAACCGAGGCCTCAGCCGTCGCGCTCGGCGGCGCGATCGAAGCGCTCATCGAGTTCCAGTCCCGCACGAAGAAACAGTGAGCTTGTCGTGCGTGGCCCGCGCGCGAACCTTTCACTTCGATAGCGTGGTTTTCGATGTTCCGAGGAGCGGATCATGCCTTACGTCGGCCTTTGTCGTGGGATCGCCCTGATAGCCGGAGCGCTCTTCCTGCTCGGCCTCTCGATCTCCCACGCGCGCCACGCACGAAAGTACTTCACTGGCGGCGCCTCGCGGCTTGGTGCGCTCGGTGCGGGATTGGCGCTCGCCTGCGCGGTCGCCAGCGCCTCCGTGATCGCCGAAGCCCCATGGGCGCCGAGTCTCGCGGCGTTTACCGCCGCAACGTCGTTGCTCAGCACCTACTGGTATCGGCGGCGGACGCGACTGCAGCTCGCCGCCGACGCGCTGACCGTCGTCTTCGTCATCGCCAGCGCCGGTCATCGCATCTGCGCTTAGTCATCTGGCCCGACACGTGCACTCAGTACGCATCAGGAGACCCTCATGTTCAACGAAGTGAAAAGAATCCTCGTGCCCGTCGACTTCTCGCCCTGTTCGAAGCGGGCGCTCGCATTGGCTTGCGACATTGCGAGTCGTTACGACGCGCAGCTGACGCTGCTGCATGTCTATCAAACGCCTGGCTTGCTCTATCCGGATGGGTTTCTCCCGGCGAGCCCACAGGTGTATCGCGACTTCGTCGACAAGATCGACGATGCGATGGCAGAGCTGAAACGTACGGCAGAGCGTGGTGGCGTCAGCCGTGTGTTGCTCAAGGCGAGCGAAGGATTTCCCCAGACAGAGATCATTCGTGAAGCCGAGCTTTCGAAGTCCGACCTCATCGTCATCGGTACGCACGGGCACACGGGTCTCAAGCACGTGCTGCTTGGTTCCGTGGCTGAGGCCGTCGTTCGCCGTGCCTCATGCCCCGTGCTCACGGTGCGCATGTCGAAGACTGCGAAACAGAAGGCGC
>JBIKMD010000486.1:0-4675 GCA_044359465.1 Myxococcota bacterium | reverse complement strand
CCTCGATCTGGCGCGCGCACAAAAAGGGCGCGGCGCTTGCAAACCCTTGTTACACGCAGATTCACCCAACCTGCATTCCCGTCAGCGGCGATCACCAATCGAAGCTCACGCTGATGTCTGAGTCGCTCCGCAATGACGGCCGCGTCTGGGTGCCAAAACGCAAAGAAGACTGCACCAAAGATCCGCGTCAAATTCCAGAGGCGGATCGCGATTACTATCTCGAACGCAAATACCCTTCGTACGGCAATTTGGCGCCGCGAGACATTGCATCGCGTGCTGCGAAATACGTGTGTGATGAAGGACGCGGCGTAGGCCCTGGCGGTCTTGGCGTGTACCTCGATTTCTCGAGCGCGATCTCGCGTCTTGGCGAGCACACGATTCGCGAACGTTACGGCAACTTGTTCGAGATGTACGAACGCATCACGGGCGAAGACGCCTACAAAGTGCCCATGCGCATCTATCCCGCTGTCCACTACACCATGGGCGGCTTGTGGGTGGACTACAACCTCATGAGCAACATCGAAGGTCTGCACGTCATCGGCGAAGCGAACTTCTCCGATCACGGCGCAAACCGCCTCGGTGCAAGTGCGCTCATGCAAGGTTTGGCAGATGGCTATTTCGTGCTGCCGTACACCATTGGCGCGTACCTCGCGGCGAGCAAAGAACCGCGCCCGAGCACCGATCACCCGGCCTTCAAAGAGGCTGAAGCAGCAGCGCAACTGCAGATCAACAAATTCCTGAGCATCAAAGGCAAGCGCACGGTGCTGTCGTTCCATCGCGAGCTCGGTAAGCTCGTTTGGGATAAGTGCGGCATGGCGCGTACGCGCGAAGGCTTGCAACAAGCACTCAAGCAGATTCCGGCCTTGCGCGCCGAGTTCTGGGAGAACGTGACCGTTCTTGGCAGCGGCATGGAGCTGAATCAGTCACTCGAATACGCCGGCCGCGTGGCAGACTTCATGGAGTTCGCCGAGCTGCTGTGCACCGATGCCTTGCACCGCGAAGAATCGTGCGGCGGTCACTTCCGCGAGGAATACCAAGAAGAAGACGGCGAAGCGAAGCGCAACGACAAGGACTTTGCTTACGTGGCGGCCTGGGAATGGAACGGCGTAGGTAAAGCGCCAACCCTGCACAAAGAGCCGCTCGTGTACGAAGAAGTGAAGATGCAGACGCGGAGTTACAAATGAGCGAGAACGCGAAGACCATGCACCTGACGCTGCGCGTGTGGCGGCAAAAAGCGGGCGAGAAGAACGGCAAGATCGTCGAGTATTCGGCGCCGAGCGTGAGCCCGGATATGTCGTTCCTCGAGATGCTCGACGTGGTGAACGAAGAGCTCACCGTCAAAGGCGAAGAACCCATCGCCTTCGATCACGATTGCCGCGAAGGCATTTGTGGCTCGTGCTCGCTGATGATCAATGGCGAGCCCCATGGTCCAGAATCAAAGACCACGGCCTGCCAGCTCCACATGCGCAAATTTCACGCGGGCCAAGTGGTGACCATTGAGCCATTCCGCGCGCGAGCGTTCCCTGTGGTCAAAGACCTCGTCGTCGACCGCAGCGCGTTCGACCGGATCATTCAAGCGGGTGGTTTCATCTCTGCGCCTACCGGTAGCGCGCCCGACGGTAACGCCATTCCCGTGCCCAAGGACGACTCAGACAGGGCCATGGACGCAGCGCAGTGCATTGGCTGCGGCGCCTGTGTTGCGGCTTGCAAAAACGCTTCGGCGGCGTTGTTCGTCTCTGCCAAGATCAGCCATTTGGCAATGTTGCCTCAAGGCAAAGTGGAACGCGGCACCCGCGCGCTGTCGATGCTCGAACAAGCTGAAAAAGAAGGTTTTGGCGGCTGCACCAACACCAACGCGTGCGAAGCGGCTTGCCCCAAAGGCATTAGCGTCGATTTCATTGCGCAAGCGAACCGCGAATACATGCGCGGGCTCATCACCAAGGGCTAAGCGCTCCCATCGAACGTCGTATCGAAACCGGCGTCACGCAGTCCTCTAAAAACCGTCGGCACAGAACAGCGCTGTACTGCATTCAGCCCTTCGCGTCTGGCTTCGCGCGTGCTAGGCCGCCCGCTGTGTCCACGCAAAATACGACATTCGTCTCCATTGCGGCCTATAAATTCGTCGAGTTGACGGACCTCGTCAACCTACGTGACCAGCTCCGGACGAGGTGCCTCGAGCTCGAGCTGCGCGGCACCATCTTGCTCAGCACTGAGGGCATCAATCTTTTTGTGTCGGGACTCCCCGCATCCACCGAAACATTGATGAACGAGCTGCGCGCCATGCCGACGTTCAGTGACCTAAGTGCAAAAGTCAGCGCAGCGGACGAACGCCCATTCAACCGCATGCTGGTCAAAATCAAAAAAGAGATCATCGCCTTTGGTGAAGACATCAATCCGGCGAAGCTGCCGAGTCGGCGTGTGTCCGCAAGCACACTGAAACAATGGCTGGACGAGGGCCGGCAGGTCACCTTGCTCGACACCCGCAATGACTTCGAGGTGGAGTTAGGAACGTTCGCGGGTGCACTGCCCATAGGCACAAAAACGTTTCGCGAGTTCCCAAAAGCCGTGGAGCGGCTACCAGACGCCGTGAAGACACAAACGGTCGTGACCTTCTGTACCGGCGGCATTCGCTGCGAAAAAGCAGCGCCGTATTTGGAACGCGTTGGCTACGAAAACGTGTTCCAGCTCGACGGCGGAATCCTCAAATATTTCGAAGAGTGCGGCGGCGCGCACTTTTCGGGCGAATGTTTTGTCTTCGATAGACGCGTCGGACTGGACTCGGAGCTCAAACCCACTGGCACTGCGATGTGTTTCAAGTGTCTGATGCCTGTGACGCGCGAGGCGCAAGCAGACCCGCGTTATGTACGTGGTGAAGCATGTCCAAGGTGCGCAGAAAAAGCACTAAGCGCTAGCGCGTAACCCACTCCGGAGCGACCACACACAGTCGTTCACGCTCCACAAAAAGCTCGCCGTCTTGCTCGATCCGCGCCCACATCAGCCCGGTTTGTCCCTCGGAAACCTGGGCCGCCTCAACGCCAGACAGCGCCCCTACTGGTCGCGGTCCACAAAACGGCGTCAGCCAAGTGAGCCTCGAGAGTTGAACCCATAACGTTGTGTGGAGTCGATAAGGCGCAGGAAAGCCTACCGACCAGCTTCCTCGCGCGTGATCGGGTGAAACGTCCACAGGGAAACTCGGCGTCTCTCCCCATGGATAGAAGAGCATGCCTTTGACCCAAGCTTGGCTTTGAATGCGCGAAGGATAACCAAGGCGGTTCAGAGACGCGCGGGTTGCCGGGTGCTCACTCAAACGCAGCTGCTGGCTGAAAAGCTTGTGTAACTTTAGATCCAAACGATCTCGGCGCATGAGGCCAACGAATTGCTCGCCTAGTTTCAGGTAGTATTTGATCGATAGTTCCCAGTGATGCGTGACCTCCTCACCAGGGAGTTGAAACACCATATCGAGCTCACCAAGCGTTCGGCCTTCGTGAACAATCTGCAATCCGCGAGCGTGGCGCACAGGCGCGAGGGATGTGATGCCGTGGAGGACCAGCCGTTCGAAATACCGGCCGAGTCGCTCCCCTTCTTCAGGCGCCACATCACTTGGAATGCGCATCACGCTAGGCACGCACACCAGACGCTCACCGTAGTGCGCGCGAGATAGCAGATCGGGTGTGTCTATGAGGAAGGCCATTCGAAGAAGGGAATGCGTCAGAGGGCGCGAGTCAAGACCGGATCTCTAGCGAAGGAGCGTACGGTTCAGCTTGAGACGAACATCGGAGGAGGTGGCGGGATCACTCGCCACGCGGCGTGCAAGCGTGAGGAGCGAGCGTTCGGCTTTGCCTTCCACGTCATCGTGCAGATCTTCCAAACCATCCAGCGACATATGCGCAAACACGGCTCGCGCAACATTCAGGTCCATCGCGTTTTCGTCGAGCGGATGTTCATCGCCGTTCCCCGCGCCGCTGAAGGTCGTTGCACCAATGAGAGCAACGATGAACATGGAATCGCTTTTGTCTGTAGCGCCATCAATGAAGGCTTCGGCGAGACGTGCGCGTGAGTCCGTGTCGAACAAACGAGAACGCTCGGCGGGGTCGCTCGTCAGGCGCCGCGCCTCAGCATCGATCACGTTTCCATCGAGCGGCTGCTCGAGCATAAGTCCAAGAAACGCGCGCAGGACCTCGTGATCTTCACTGCGCGCCACGTGGCGCGCAATCAAGCGTTTGGCATCCGCGTCCAGCTTTGAAAACTGAACGAAGCTAACGGCTCGGCCCACTGCCTCAGGCGAGAGCATCAGCAAGAGGCGCGCATCATCACTCGCGAAGCCCGCTTCCCAAAGACGCGCTGCAAAAGAGAGCTGCTCGCCATCGTTCGCTTGGCCGATGTGAGCAAACACGATTGCGCGGTCGGCCGGTGACATGGCTTTGTATTCAGCAATGCTCAGAGCCTGCGCGGCTTCGTTCGCTTTGTACGCAAGCATCGTTTTGGCAACCGGCGAGCTCGCTTTGCCTCCGCGGCCAGCAGGCGAAATTCCCCGTGCCAGCCATTCAGCGTCCTCGCCGCCCGCGGGGCCGCCTTGGATCACAGCAAAGGTGCTGCGCTCACCGTACCCTTTGAGCCGCGTGTCCGTGCGTTCGTGCGCGTTGTCTTTGCCGAGCCAGTCCACCAGCGCTGGGAT
>JBIKMD010000938.1:0-2945 GCA_044359465.1 Myxococcota bacterium | reverse complement strand
GATCTGCGCTGTAAACAGCTCGACCGAAGGAATCATTTCCGTCCCTTCGATACGCGTTTTGACGAAACCCACGAACTTCTTTTCCGTTCGCGAATAGACCTTCATTGTCAGCTCGAGAATGTTCGTCGTTTCCCGCGACTCGTCGTCAAAGCGCACGGGACCGCCGTTGCGCCCGTCGCCAGGGGTGCGCATGGGATTCGAACCGTTCGCCGCACTGTTACGAGGGCGCTCTTCGACCTTGGCCGGTGACCTCTGCCTAGGGGGCCTGCCAACCGAATAGAACAAGAGCAGTAAATCGGCGTTGGCATTGTCCGCCAGAAGTCCAAGCACGTCGGCGGACGGCCCGTTTTCTCTACTTTCCGTTGCAATCTGCTCATAGCGTTTGGGTAACGCTTCGCGCAGAGCGGGGCTCACACCGAGCTCGCAGTTCTCCGCGCCGAGCTGCTTCGACACGATCGCCGCGAGTTGTTCCCAGTAGAACGCGTCCATACGCCCATCACGGTACAAACCGAAGAGTGAAGCCGAGGTTGCCTTTGCTAGCGCCGGCGAGACATCAGCCTCTACCGTCACAGGCGAACAAGCAGTCACTGACAACAGGAGACTCAACACGAAGCGCGACATGTTTGGGCCTCTAGCGCAAACCCGCGAGGCACGACAACACACGTCAGTCAGTAGAAAAAGGCACTTACATCACGGCGACTACGGCGTCTCTGCTGCAACCGATTGGCAATGACTGACTTGCAACCCTGCTGCCGCAACGAAGGCCAAATCCGGCGTCCGCCCGTCAACCACCGAACACGCAAAATGAACGGCGGCCAAGAGCTCTGGATCGCTGGCGTCCACTGCAGCGGGCCTATGGTGATACCCCACGGTTTCCACGACGGCGGACGGCAACCCCCAAACACCAAGTAAATACGCCCCCGCTTCCTGGTGGCTTGTGCCGAACCACTCTCTCTCGAGAACTTCTGCAGGACAGTTTTGCGCAAGCGCAGCTTCCTCGAGCGTTTGCATTCGGTCTGGATACTTCAGCGCGAGGACGATCTTGCCAACGTCGTGCATCAGGGCCGCCGTGAATGCGGCTTCGCCCTTCTTTGGATCCGAGAGCAAGCGCTTGGCCATCCGCGCCACAGCGAATGAATGACGCTGCCACTGATCTAGCGAGTAATTGCCAAGCGAACCGGGGTCGATACAGCTGAAGACGTGAGAGGCGTGTGCGAGTGCCCTGAGCAGCTCTGCCCCAAGAAAAACCACGGCTTGCGACACCGCTGAGACTGGGCGAGCCAGCCCAAAATAAGCCGAGTTGACGAGCTGCAGGATCTTCGCACTCATCGCCGGATCTCGCTCCACGATCTCAGCAATGGAGCCAAGGTCTCGCTGCGCCGCGATCGCTTGACCGAGGTCAACGATGACCTGCGGAAGCGACGGAAGCTTTTCTAGTCCGCCTATGAGCGCACGTACAGATTCGTTTGCCAAGCGATCACCGGTTGCGCACACGCGCTCAATCGACGCATGAAGCAACACGAAATCGAATGGCTTGCTCAGGCACTGATGCGCCACTTGCAATGCTCGCATCATACTCTGACGATCCGACCCACCAGACAACACCAGCCGCGCGGCTTGTGGATAGAGCCGCTTGACCTCTGACAAGAACGCGGCGCCATCCATTTTTGGCATGCGCATGTCAGACAAGACCACGTCAAAAGTCTTCCCCTGCATCAGCGCAAGCGCCTCCGCACCACCAGGGGCTACCTCGACGTCATAGTCGCGTGAGCGGCGCCTAAAAGCGTTCTGCAGTGACTTCAGAAGTAGTTGCTCGTCATCTACAATCAGGAGTCGTCTCATCATGCGGCCGTCTTTCCTTGGGTGGGGATACGCACATGAAAGATCGTCCCCACACCAAGCTCTGTATCGAAGGTGAGAGACCCGTGGTGTTTGTCGCACACCACACTTCGCGCAATCGCGAGACCCTGGCCGGTCCCGCGCCCTACCTCTTTTGTCGTGAAAAATGGGTCAAACACGCGATCGCGGACCGCAGGCGGGATGCCGCCGCCCGTGTCAGCAATGTCGATAACGACCGTGTCACCCTCATCTCTGGTTCGCACCGTGATCTGGCCACGCGAATCCGTGTTCGCAACCTTCTCCTCAATGGCATGCGCAGCGTTCGTCACCAGGTTGAGCACCACCTGGTTCAGCTCGCTGCAGAAGCAGACGACCGGCGGCAACGCACCAAGCTCGCAAACCACATCCGCCACGTATTTATACTCGCTGCGCGCAATGGTGAGCGTGCTCTCGATGTTCTCGTTCAAGTCGACAGGCTGCATCTCGCCGGAATCCGGATGCGCAAACACCTTCATCGAACGAACGATCGTCGCGACTCTGCGGGAACCTTCGAGTGCACGATCAATGGCAGCGGGAAGCTCCTCGACGATGTAGCTCACGTCCGCGGCGTCATCACCCTTCGCCGCCGTTTGTGCCAGCGCCCCCGCTGTCTCCCCGGCGATGATGGCACGTGTGACTGCCGCATGCTGCTGGAGCACTTTCAGTAGATCAGCGCAGGCGTCGCGCACAAAATAGAGGCTGTCGCTGACGAATTGAATCGGCGTATTGATTTCGTGTGCAACTCCGGAAGCTAAGCGGCCAACGGACTCGAGCTTCTGTGCCTGACGCAGATCCTGCTCGAGTTTGTGGTGCTCGGTGATGTCGAAAAAGAAGCCGCGCATGGCGCCACCTGCAGGCTCGTGCGACGCGATTGAACGCACATGAACCCAATGACCGGCGTGGTGCCGAAGTCGGTACTCAACCTCCATGTGCTGCGGCGGCCCTTTTGCAAAAAGCGCTTGCAACATGGTCAGGTCATCAGGGTGCGCGTGTTTGTCAAAAAACTCAGGCGCCTGCCAAACAGACAAAGGCACCCCGAGGAGCGCCTCTGCCTGTGGGCCCACGTA
>JBIKMD010000485.1:0-4680 GCA_044359465.1 Myxococcota bacterium | reverse complement strand
TCACTCCACCCTGTGCCGGGGCTCTCGACGCGCACCGAGTGCCATCCAACCGAGAGCGGGTAGCGTTTGAGCGGCGTGGGCATGGGTTGTTTGCTCCCATCCAAATAGACGTTGGCCCACGGTCGGGCATTGATCGTCAAAAAGCCATTGCTAGTGCTGTCGAACGAACCGGGCGCAGGCTCCTTGGGCGCTTCAGGCAGTGGGATCGGAAGAGAAGCAGGGGAGGACGTCGCGACGGGTGGCGCGGTGAAAGATTTTCGTTTTGACACGTTTGACGCGATGACCGCCCATGCCACCGCGCTCAGCAAGCAAACCGCGGCGATAGTGAGCACAACGAACGCGCGTTTACTCTGATGGCGAAGCGCGGAAGTGCGCACGACCGGCAGCGTATCTTGGTCGCGGTTAGACGGCGCAGTATCATGATCGGCGAGCGTTGCATCGGAGCGAAGTGGTTGTGGTGCGCGCTGCGGAGCGCACGCTCGCATCAAAGAGGCCACATGACCCATTTCAACGCGCGTCATGTCTCGCGTCGCGCGAGCGAGCGCTTGCGCGAATGCTTCGCAGGTTTCGAAGCGTTCATCAGGCTTTCGCGCGAGAGCCTTTTGGACGACCGAGCGTAGCGATGGATCGACGCTGCTGGGCAAAGGCGCAATCTCGGCGCGTTGAGCTTGGTTGAGCAGCTTATTCTGATTGGTTGCATCATACAGCGGTTTTCCAGCAAGCAGCTCGTGCAGAACGATCCCTAGAGCGAAAACGTCACTGCGCCGGTCGAGGGGCTTCCCGGTCGCCTGTTCCGGCGACATGTAAGCAAGCTTCCCCTTGAGTGCGCCGGTGGCTGTGCGCGTAGATTGTGTGACTGCTTTGGCAATACCGAAGTCCGTTACCTTCACCGCGCCCGACATCGACAACAAGATGTTCGAGGGCGAAATATCTCGGTGCACGATCTCGAGGGGACGCCCATCTTCGCCGCGGGCCTCGTGCGCGTAGTGAAGCCCGCGCAAGGCTTCGCCGCAGATGTGTGCGCTCATATGCTGAGGTAGCGCTATCTTTTGCTTGCGCATTGCCCGCAAGACCGAGCCAAGATCGGCGCCATCGACCAGCTCCATGATGATCGCGTACTCGCCATCGCTTTCGCACAGCTCGAGAACAGCGACGATATTCGGATGTGAGAGGCGCGCGCACAGCTTCGCCTCATCGATGAACATTTGCACGTATCTTGAATCAAGGCTGAGCAACTCAGGAAGTCGCTTGATCGCGACTGGCCGTGAAAATCCCTCACTACCTTGCATCACCCCGACGAAGACTTCTGCCATGCCCCCTTCAGCGAGCGAGTGGGTGAGTATGTAGCGACCTATCCGTTGCCCCACTCTGCCAGTCTAACACAGTCTCAGCGATAGACGAGGCCATCGATGCCACCGGCAATGATGTCCGCGGCGAGCACGCCGAAGCTAACGTTGGTGACGATCATCAATGCGTCGACAAGCGGCTTCGACCGATAGGTATCCACGCCTACTTGCTGCGAACGGATCACCGCGTAAGACGAGACGTTGGTTGCGAGCAGCAACACTTGCGACACGAGTAACAGCACGCCCACCACGGGCCGCCGCTCCAAGAATTGCCCGATCCCAAGCGGCAACCACGCGAGGGCCGGATGCACTCGCAACCTGGGCGCCGCGGTCAAAACCGGCATGGGTAGCGTCGCGACGCTTGGAGTAGACGCGGGCGCCGCTCGCGAGGCGAGCGCAAGTTGCGAGCTTGGCTCGATCACGGGTGCCGACTTTGATGGCAACTTGGGCTGCGTTGGCGGTTCAGGCAAAGGTCGTTGCGCTTTCAACGAGCCGATGAATGTCTCCAGCGAGTGCACCGCTACCAGATCGCCTCGGCGACCCGACGCGACAGTAAACGAGCGCGCTGCGAATCCCCCTTTGGTTCTCCACAGCCCCCATAACTCTGCCACGTGGAGGTTCTTGGCGACGTTGGCAATTGCCTCGCTCTCTTCGTCAGAAGGCTTCGCTGCTTTCCTGAGCGCCCAAAGCGCAGAGCCGTTTTGCGTGGCCTGCGTTTCTTGCAGAAAGACGCGAACGCTTTGCATGGAAGTGGCGAGAACTATAACCCTAGAGAAAAAAGGAATGCGGTTTGGGGCGCGCACTGAAAGCCAATGTTCTCCGGGTGTCAGTCCTGAGACCGACATAGGCAACACGCCAGACCAGCGCCCGTCAATGTAGACATCGGCCTGTGCGGGGTCGCCCTCTATCGTCAATGCGCCTAGTTTCTTGTCTTCGATCTTTCGCTTGGTCTTGCCGAACAATCGCACGATCGCGGGCGCGTGCACTTTTTGGTCGACGACTAAGGCGGGGTCGAAGATGAGCGCGCGCTCGAAAGCAGCAGCCGCTTTTTCTTCGTTGCCAGCGTCGGACCAAGCCACGCCGAGCTCGAGATGGCACTTGGCAACCTCTTGAATGTCTTTGACCGCAACATTGGCTTTTGCGAACAACTCGACCGCTTCCTCGAAGAGGCCAACGGCGACCTGCGTCTTCAGTGCGACTTCGGCATCTATGCCCTTGGCGCAGGCTTCCCGAGCACGCGCGAGAAGCTCTGTGTCGTTTCCTGGGTAGGAAAAGGCGATCTTTGCATCATAGGTCGTTAACGCACTGCCAATGGCCGCGTCGTCGTCAGCGAACAGGATGCCGGCAGAAGCATCGCTGGAGCTAAGCAGCACAATCAAAGCAAGCATTGACAAACTATAGCCCATTCGCCGCTGCTGAGCGTGTAAACCGCCGTGGCAAAACGGAGTCACCTAAAATCGGCGTCGTGCCAGACTTGGTCGATCTGTTGTCGCTCAGCGCCCACCACCAAGTATTCGTGCTCTTCGTCAATCAACGCGATGGCTGAAGTTCGTGTGGCGTTCAGCATCACGATCGTGGGGACGACGCCACTGCACATTGCCGCTGCTTGCGTCAGTAAAGCGACTAAGCCCGTGAGATCCAACCGGCCATGGCGGCGCGCGCGTCCGCGCTCCATGTTGTCGATGGCAACGAAGGTGTCTGACCCCAGCAGCTTCGTGCGCGCTTCAAGCAGCAAGGCCAACTCGACGATAGTCGCGCTTGCGCTCCCTCGTTCGAG
The DNA here is from genome assembly GCA_044359465.1 of Myxococcota bacterium. Classification (GTDB taxonomy): domain Bacteria; phylum Myxococcota; class JADLHZ01; order JADLHZ01; family JADLHZ01; genus JADLHZ01. The sequence continues at coordinate 1,557 of JBIKMD010000485.1, read as the reverse complement.
TACGCTCCGAGCGTGGGCCATCAGAAAACGCCAGACGTCGGTGACGTCCACATCGGCAGCGTCAACCATCCACCCACGATGACATGGTTGTTCGATCGAGGCATGCAAAAACAACGACGTGTGCCCAAGTGAAACGCTTGCGACGCAAGAAGTCGACTGCAGCGGCTGTTCTCCCGGTTCAGCGGTCCAGGCTCGTGCGTTATCGTGCGACCGCGTTTCTTCTGGTCGGCGCGTGGGCGAGTGCCGTGATCTGCGCTGTGGTCGGAAGCACTGTTTCTGATGTTTTTGGGCTGGTTTTGGCGCTCGCCTTCGGTGTGTTCTCGCTGTTTCTTGCGCTCGATGCAGGCGTCCACGGCGGCTTCGAGTTTGTCATTCTGTTCATCGTCTCGGCGATTGGAACCGCCGCGATTGTCACGTGTCCGATACCACTCGTGGGCACACGCAGTGGTGCGATTTCGGTCATGGAGGCCCCCAGTTACGAGTACTCAAACATTTTTCATCTGAAGGATGCACGCGTTGCGATTGAGCACGAGCAAACTATCGATATCGTCAGCGGCCGTCGCGGTGTGCGTGAGACGCGGTACTTCGTTGCACCCTTGGTTTGGGATGGCTGGACACCTGCTATAGAAGTACCCGTGTGGGTGGTTCGAAGACGCAACGCCTCGCATGATGCTTGCTCCACCGCGTGGAGCGTTCGTGCTCAGGGAGGGGTTCGACTGGCCACGGGACGCATTGTCAGCGACCTCGAGGAGGTTGTTGATCGAGCCAAGCAAGGCTCGGCACTTCGCAGTCACAAAGACGCGCCCGTGCTCAATTGGTGCGACTCTCCTTCGGCTGCGCTCTCTGATGCCAGACACCGCGTGTTCCTGATCGGCGCCGTAGGCTCCGTGCTGATCGCTCTTACGTTTCTGGCAAACTCGATCTTGTCGAGATTCAAGCCGCGCAAGTGACCATGCAAAGAGCACGCAGCATGCGGCGACATCTGGCTGCGAGCTACCAGAGGCTCGGCAAACGGATGCGTTCGGCCGGGTTGTCGCGGTCGAGGGTCGGGTGCTGGTGGTCGCCGCTGGAAGCTGCGACGCGTGGCGCGATGAAGCGCAGGAGCTCACGCGGGTCGAGTACGCCATCGTGATTGATGTCGGCAGCGCGGCTCGAGAGCGCAGCCAACACAGCGTCGGTGAAGAGACCGTGTTTGAGCTTGTTCGATTCGAACGAGGCTTCAGAGCCGCGAGACGAGGCCAGCACGGTGGCACCGGAGCGCCGCAAGAGATCGACGTAGATCAAACGATCGCGGTTGCGCTCGGCCAGCGTAGGAACGTTTTTGCCAAGACGCTTTAGGCCGCGGCTTTTGATGCTGGCGGGCGTCGGTTGGGTGCTCGCGCCTTCGTCGCTGTCGCCGGATTCGCAGGTGTCGAGCAAGAGCAGGCGTTGAGCGTAAGATGTCCGAACGTACGATTTGCGCATTGAGCGGTTCAAGCACGGCGCAACGTGAGACCTTGGGCACAAGATTTTTCGTGTGTTTGGGCTGAAATCGACGATTTTGCTGCGTCAGCGAGG
>JBIKMD010000484.1:0-4681 GCA_044359465.1 Myxococcota bacterium | reverse complement strand
AAGCCACCGAGATGAAAGACTACGCGCATCTCGTAGAAGGCGCGCTGTCTGATGCTCGTAAGGTGCCAACGTCCGCGCAGACGGGCGAGTTCATGGACCGCGTTTCTGTTGCTTTTGGCGCCGAGATCCTGAAGCTCATTCCTGGCCGTGTCTCCACCGAAGTAGACGCCCGCCTCAGCTTCGACACCGAAGGGACCCTCGCCACGGCGCGCCGGTTGATTTCGATGTATGAAAAAATGAACATAAGTCGTGAGCGCATCCTGATCAAGATCGCGAGCACCTGGGAAGGGATTCAGGCTGCGCGTTTGCTCGAGCGTGAAAACATTCACTGCAACCTCACGCTGCTGTTCAGCTTCGCGCAAGCTGTGGCCTGCGCCGAGGCAGAGGTCACCTTAATCTCACCGTTCGTTGGTCGTATTTACGACTACTTCAAGAAGGAGCGCGGCGCCGAAATCCCGGTGAACGACGACCCAGGCGTGCATAGCGTCACGCGCATTTACAACTACTACAAGAAGCATGGCTATAAGACGCAGGTGATGGGCGCGAGCTTTCGGCGGGTCGAACAGATCATCGATTTGTGCGGTAGCGATCTGCTCACCATCAGCCCCGAGCTACTTCAGACGTTGTCCGAACGGGACGGGGAGATGCCCGCGAAGCTTACGAAAGAACACGCGCAGCAGAGCAGTGAGGCGAAGATTTCACTCGCCGAAAAAGACTTTCATTGGCTGCACAACGAAGACGCCATGGGCGTAGAGAAATTGTCTGACGGTATCCGCAAGTTTGCGGCGGACATCAGAAAGCTCGAAACCTTCGCTGCGAAACGTTTACACGCCTAAGCGCGGCTCAGGTGCCAAGACCAGCAGGGCAGCTCAGGTTGAACGCGTCTGCGTTCGCTTCGCAAGCATCGGCGGCCGAGCGAAAGGCCGCTGTATTGGTTGGATCGCAATCCGGTACCGCATCCAAACAGTTGGCGTAGTTCTCGAGACGCGTCACATCACCCGCGGAGCAGGTGGAGATGGCTGCTTCGCAAGTGTTCTTTGCCAGCACGCGAACCTTGGCGCCCGAGGCGCATTTGCCGGCTTTTGTCTCGAACTTGTTGAGGCTGTCTGCCATGCGCGAGCAAGGAGGCGTTCCGCAAGCCGAGGCGACAATGAAAGAAAGTGCGATGAGGAATTTCATGGCGCCGCCTACTAGCCGAGCCAACAAACGAGATCTAGCGCTTCTTTTTCTTGTTGAGAAACGCGTCGCTGATCGGTTTGGACACAGCAAACTTCACCACTGATTTTTCGGCAATACGCAGCGGCTCACCGGTTTTGGGATTACGACCCATACGTGCGCGTTTTTTGAGGAGCTTCATTTGGCCAAGTGCGCCAAGCGAGACTTTGCCGGACTCAGACAGCTTGTCTACGATCACATCGTAGGCGGCGTCGAACACCGTTTGCACTTGCGCCTCATCTAACTTCGTTTGGCTGGCGATCGCCGCGAAGAACTGGTTGCGTGTCATGCTGGCGGCGGTGTTTGCTCTTCTTCAGCAAAGCTTGCAAGCCCACGCGCACAAAAATTGCGTCGCTTCACAGCAACAACAGCGCTCGAATGTCTTGTGGTATTTTTTCACGCAATTCTGGAGGGTGTGTTGACACGATGAGCGCGCCGATCACCGGCGCCAAGCGGCGCACCGCGTCTTCTGAGTGTTTGGACCGCTGGGCAACACGAAACACGAATTGCTCGGCGTCAAAGGTTTCGCCGTGTGCGCGCGGCGGCGACAACAAGTAGGTCGCTAGCTCTTTGGGAAGGCGGCGTGACAGCGCGAACGCATCACGACTTTGTAAGCGCTCGGCGAGCGTCGTTAAAAAAGCACGCAGCAGCGCAATAGCGAGATCCGGCGCCGGAATTCGCGCTTGCCGCTGAACATCCGCGACCAGGGTGCGAAACTGGACCATAAAAGTGAGATGCGACTGGTGAAAGGTCGATGCATGCGCCGGTGAAAACGATTGACGCACCGGAGGCAAATCGCCATATGCGCTGCATGTCCGGCGACTTCGTCCACCTACATTTGCACAGCCAATATTCACTTCTCGACGGCGCCATCAAAACCAAAGACCTGGTGGAGCAAACGCTCAAACGCGGCATGAAGAGCGTCGCTGTGACTGATCATGGCAACATGTTCGGCGTCGTCGACTTTTATAAGAAAGCCAAAGCGGCAGGCATCAAGCCCATCATTGGCGTCGAAACTTATGTCAGCGGTCCCAAAGGGCACCTGGACAAGACCGATCGCAAGAACTTCCATACGATTCTGCTCGCCAAAAACCGCGAAGGCTACGACAACCTCAAGAAGATCATCTCCACCGCCTATCTGCAGGGCTTCTATTACTATCCCCGTATCGACAAGCAGCTCCTCAAGGAACATTCAAAGGGTCTGATCGGCCTGTCGGCGTGCCTCGGCGGCGAAATTGCGCAGAAGTTTCAGCACGAAGGTCCAGACAGCGCTCGTGCGGCAGCCCGTGAATACAAAGCGATCTTCGAACCGGATCACTTCTATTTGGAGATGCAGTACAACGGTTATCCCGAGCAGATGAAGCTCAATGCTTTCTATAAGCAACTGAGCAAGGATGAGGGCATTCCGCTCGTCGCGACAAATGATTCGCACTACATGGACCGTGCTGATGCCAAAGCGCACGAGATCTTGATGTGCATTCAGACCGGTCGCACGCTCGCAGAGAACGACCGCTTGAAGCACGTCGCCGACGAGCTCTTCTTCAAGACGCCCGCCGAGATGTACGGCACTGCAGATTTTGCCGACGCACAAGAAGCAGTGAACAACAGCGTGAAGATCGCGGACATGATCGATCTCGAGATCGAGCTCGGCAAAGTGTTTCTGCCGAACTTCAAAGTGCCAGAAGGCCTCACGCGTGAAGAGTACCTCGCGCAGGTGACCAAAGAGGGCCTCGAGATGCGCCTCAGAATGGCGCGTTATCCAACAGATCGCGAGAAGTACTTTGCGCGGCTCGAGTACGAGCTCGGCGTCATCAACAAGATGGGGTTTGCCGGTTACTTCCTCATCGTTTGGGACTTCATTGCGTTTGGAAAGCGCAATGGGATTCCCGTGGGGCCAGGCCGCGGTTCAGGCGCTGGGTCTCTCGTGGCGTTCTCGCTACAAATCACGGATTTGGATCCGCTGCCTTACGACTTGCTCTTCGAGCGCTTTCTCAATCCTGAGCGTATCTCGATGCCCGACTTCGACGTCGACTTCTGCCAAGATCGCCGCGGCGAAGTGATCGACTACGTGATCAACAAGTATGGCGAGCGTAACGTCGGTCAAATCGTGACCTTCTCGCAGCTCTCGGCCAAGAGCGTCATCAAAGACGTGGCGCGTGTTCTCGGTGTGCCGTTCAACGAAGTGAACGAGATCACCAAGCTCATTCCCAACTTGGTCGACGGCAAAAAAGTGTCGATCAACCAAGCGATGGAGCTCGAGCCTAAGCTCAAGGCGCTCTACAGCGAGAAGGCGATCTACAAAGAGATCATTGATACCTCACGGCAGCTCGAGGGTTTGAACCGCGGCACGGGTATTCACGCTGCCGGCGTCGTGATTGGTGACTTGCCACTCGAAGCCTACGTCCCGCTCTCGCGTGCGACGGAAAAAGTGAAGGATCCTGAGACCGGAAAAGAGGTCGAAAAGGTTTTCCGCGTTACGCAGTTCGCCAAAGAAGAAGTCGAACAAGCGGGACTCGTGAAGTTCGACTTCCTTGGGCTCAAAACACTCACTGTGATCGATCAGGCGGTGCAGCTCGTTAACGCGCGTATTGCGGACGAGAACTCAGGTAAGCGCAAGAAGACCGAACATCCGCACCTCAAGTTCACGCATGCCGTGCGCACCGGGCCAGACGTCACGCCGCTCAAGATCGACGAGCTCGTCTTCGATGACCAAAAAGTCTTCAGTATGTTGCAGAAGGGCGACACAGACGGCGTCTTCCAAATGGAATCGAGCGGCTTCAAAGAGCTGCTCAAGAAGCTCAAGCCCGACCGTTTCGAAGACATTGTCGCTGCCGGCGCTCTGTATCGGCCAGGTCCTTTGGATGCAGGCCTCGTCGACGATTACATCGAGCGCAAACACGGCCGTAAGCCCATCTCCTATCCGCACATGAAGCTCGAGGGTATTCTCAAACCCACCTACGGCGTCATCGTGTACCAAGAGCAGGTCATGTTGATCGCCGTGCAGCTGAGCGGCTTCACCATGGGCCAAGCTGATATGCTGCGCAAAGCCATGGGTAAGAAAGATCCCAAGGTCATGGCGAAGATGCGTGCTGGCTTCGTTGACGGTGCCGTCGAGAAGAGCGGCATGGACCGGCAGGTAACGGACGACTACTTCACGCTCATCGAGAAATTTGCCGGGTATGCCTTCAATAAGTCCCACTCGGCAGCCTACGGCGTGCTCACGTATCAAACCGCGTATCTGAAGTATTACTATCCGGTTGAGTTCATGGCTGCGTTGCTGTCGACCGAAATGGGTTCGACGGACAACGTCGTCAAGTACACCCAGAACGCGCGTGAAATGGACATTGAAGTGTTGCCGCCGGACGTGAACACGTCGGACCGTGGCTTCGCTGCGCCAGAGGGGCGTATTCGTTTTGGGCTTGGCGCCATCAAAGGTGTTGGTGACAACGCGATCAAGGCCATCAAA
>JBIKMD010000482.1:0-4683 GCA_044359465.1 Myxococcota bacterium | reverse complement strand
CAAGGATCCAAGTGGCCTTGCCTGGGTGATCGAACAACGCCCGCTTGCAGATGGCGGATGGCAGTGGACTGCGCGTTCGGTGGATACGCGTGGTGTCATTGGCGAGCATACGATCACCGAGCGCTTCAACGCGGAAGGTGAGCGCATCGCCGCCGCACGTAGCGCGCTTCCTCCCGGCGTTTCGCTGATCGACCTGAGCAAGACGCTGCCGGCCGATCCAGCCATTCCGACGATCACCAACAAGAAGAGTATGAAGACTGCGACCGACTGCGCCGCGCGTATCGACCGCAGTATGAAGGGCGCAAAGGTTGGTGAGCTCAGCGGCAAGGCGCACGAGGACAGCGGTCGCCATTTACTCAACAAGAAGAAGTCAGACGGCTCGACCTTCGACCACGGTCACGAAATGCGCGTTTCGCGCGATTCGCTTCTGAACAACGTGATTGGCCCACTCGACGCGCTTTTGGTCCACAAATTCGAGGGCCCCAAGCTCACACCAGAAGAACGCGCCTACATCACCTCCGTGCGTGACCGAGCACAGGCTGCTGTTGATTTGATCAACTACGCTTTGACCGGCGGCCCCATGCCTACGCCAATCGCAGACGGCGTGCTTGCCTACAACGCGAGAATCACGGGCGAACAAAAAGCCGCCGGCGAGAAGATGACCGCACGGCTTGACGTGACGGAAACGCTTGCATTCACCAAGCCGTTCAAAGCCGCGCCACTCGACGCACCGGCGAAGCTGGCAAGGGCGCTCGATGTGCCTTTGATTGCGAAGGACCAGGCGTCTTTGGCGATGGTGCGCTCTACCGAACCTGGTCCAAAAGGCTACACCGAGGATCAGTACCGGTTGTTCGCTGAAGAAGTGGCGACTGCCAAGTTGCTCTCGGACCTTGGCGGTCCGAAGTTTTTGGGCGTGCTCGAAGCGAAGGACGGCCGCTTGGCGATAGTCACCGAACGCGTGACGACCTTCGAGGGTACGCCGGTCACAGCGGAGCTCATGGGCCAACTTAGGCCGCAGCTCGAAGCACTGCGCACGGCAGGCTACGACGTTGAGAGTTATCGCCTGGTGAAGACCGCGGACGGTCGTGTGGTGATCGACCGTGCGAGTGTCGTGAAACTTTCTGGTGGTGCGGCGCCGCATGACTACGGTGCGGACGTCATGCAGCTACACCTCTCTGCGGAGGGTGAAAGCCTGCGCGCTCCAGACTGGCGCGAGCAAGTGTGGAACGAGTCGCAGGGCAAGATCGGCTGGGCGAAGGACTTACCCACGGCACAACTCGAGGCCGCAAAAGGGTTGATCGCGAGCGCGCCAGAAAGTGTACAACTTTCATTTGCGAAATCTGCGAGTGGCAAGTTGGTGTTCATTGAGTCGCAGGTGGGTCACGATGGCACGCGTCGGTGGCGACAACGCTCGATCGGTCTGGATGGCAGCCTGGGCGAAGCGACCTTTATGGCTGTCACGCGTGAGGGCAAACCGGCCGACACACCGCCGTTTGGTGTGCTGCGCGACGACGGCATGCACGTCAAAGGCTTTGGCGCCGACGGTTTTGAACACAACTTCGAGGTGCGCCGTGGGACGCAGCTCGGCCCACCAGTGGATCCCGCGACTTTTCCCGTGCTCAATGAGGCGCAGGTCGCGCAAATGAAAACGCAGTTCACCGAGCACGTGAACCGGACGAGCTACAACGACGTGGCGCCTACGCTGGAGTTCATGGCGTTTTACCGAGACGCGAAAAAGCAAAACCCTTCGCTCACCATGCTGCAGGCGTTCTCGATGTTCAACCTCGACGGCGGTGCGCTCGTGAACAAGTACAACGGAGGTAACTGCTTTTCGCTCGCTGAAAACTTCGGCGGCATCCTCAAAGCCCAAGGCATCGAGAGCTACATGGTCGGCCAGCAAGGCATCAACGCGGCGCTGCTGCTCCCCGATCGCGAACCGCGTTATGCCGGACTTGGTTACATTGATCGAGCACACGGTAGTTTGCTCGTGCCGTACAAGACGCCTCAGGGTGAGATTCGCTACCTACATTTCGAAACCGGGGTTGGCCACAACGATCCGCCCAAGCACACGACGCTGGCTGCGTTGAGCAAGGGTTTGTACGAGAAGCCGGATCGTCCGATCCTGAACCCGAGTGAGATCCTGCGTAACCGAATGCGCATGCTCAACGAGCTGGTGATTAGCGACATGAATCGCTCGCCACGGCCCACGCTGAAGGTCAACATGATCGATGGTACGTTGACGCTGCGACATGTGGATGGGTTGGCGCTCAAGCCCGGCGAAACACAAGCGAAGATCGATTTCGTCAAGCTCATGGAAAGTGGAGATTCCACTCGGCTGATCGAATTGCTCACGGTTGCGCAGAAGGAGTTCAATCAGCCGCCAAACTTCGTCAGAGACATGCTGACCTTGATGGAGTCGCGGGTAACGGGAGAGTACAAGGCGCTGATGTACGAAGATGCGCATCCGTACTACGACGAAGTGGATGTCGAACGGCACGGAGGTGGCACATGAGCACATCCCTAGACGATGAGTGGATTGAGTACGAAGTGCTCGGTAAAACCGTGCGGATCAACAAGAAGGCACTCGATGCGAAAGTGGAGGCGATCCGCAAAGAGCCGGGCTCACTGCAGGACAAGATCGTCAAACACTTCAGCGACACCGGTGCGGTGACAGCAGAGCCCGCTGATCCCATTGAGTCTACTGATCCCGCGTCGCGCGAACGCATCGTGAAAGAGAAGCCGTAAATGGACAAAGACGCGATCTACGAGAGCGCTGGTCCCGATGCGAGTTTTGCCTCGCTCGATCAGGCGCTCGGTTACAAACTGGATCCGGCGGACGCGGCAGACGGTCTTGGCGCGTGGTATGCGGCGATCGCCAAGACGCCTGTGGCCAAGCTGAGCGAGGAAGACCTCGCGATCGCGCTTCGCCAAAAGGTGCACACGCCGGCCACATTGCGCGCGGCGCTGACGCTACTCGAGCGCGACCCGTGGGCTGGTTATCAGTTTCCCTCTGAGCTCGCGGCGGCGCTGGGCGAGGTGCCACCGCAAGTGTGGCGACGTCATGCAGCGCTGCGTCCACGCGCCCAGAAGGTTGCAACGGGACTGCTCAATGCCATGCCGCCAGAAGACCTGTCACCGGTCACTGCGAAAGCGCTGTACGACGTGTGCCGCGCAGTGCTCGCGTCAATCGAAGCGGCGAGTGCGAAGCGGCTCGTGCTGCAAGTGGCAAACGGCCCGCGGGTAGTGCAGGAGGATGAGGAACAACTGGTGATTGGTTCGGGCCCCAAAGCGGCGTTGTACGTGCGCGAGTTGGAGCGCGAGCATGCGCTCGTTCGGCGTAGCGGCGACGGCTTCGAAATCGTATCGATCAGCGGCGAGGTGATGCTCAACGGCCGCGTCGTCACGGTGGCACCGGTCAAACCGGGCGATCGTATCGAGCTTGGAACGGTGCGGGTGCAGCTGGGAGTCGAGCCGTGATCGTTGCCGGTAGCAGCGATGGTCGTGTGCTGCTCTTCGACGTGCGCAAGAAGATCGCCGAAGCGCAGCTACGGGGCAGCGTCGAAGCGTTGCTGGTGCTGCCAGATGCGGTCATCGCGGCAACCCGCGATGGTCAGCTCACACGCTTCTCGCGCGACCAACTCAGCATCACGAAACAGGCGATCTACGCGCAGGAACCGTTCGTCGCCATCACGCGCTGCCGGCTAGAAGACAACGATGCGCTGGCCGTGGCTACAGCAGCGGGACGAATCAGCGTGATTGATCCAGTGACGCTCGAAGAACGTGTGAGCTTGGATCAAAGTCCTGCAACCATCGTTGCGATCGCTGGGCTTGGTGACCAAGTGCTCTACGCGACAGCAGCGGGAGAGCTGCGGCGGCTTGCGACGGATCCGCTTGGTCCGCCGCGCACCGCGTACTACGCCTCGGATGAACCGTTCGCGCGAATGGTTGTAGGAGAAGGCCGTGCCTGTTTGCTCACCGAAGCTGGGCAACTGCTCGTGTATACAATCGCCGAAGATGGCGAGCCGCCAACCGCGCACTCGCTTGGTCATGCTTGCATAGGTGGCTTCGATGACGACTCGTTGCTCCTCGCCGGCGCAAGCGGTGAGTTACGGCGGCTTTTCGTCGCGTCGCTTGGGTCCGAGCCCGTGGGCGTGTGCGCAGAGAAGAACGCGCGCCTGGCTGCTGCGAAAAACGGACTCATCGCCGTCGGTACCGAGACCGAGCTTGCCGCCTATCGGATCCAGAGCGGCGCCCGTGTGCGCCTCGAACGTTTGTTCTCGCACAAGATCGCAACTACGGCGTTGGCGTTGTTTTGATGCCCCCGCTCTGACTCTGGCAGCGACGGCTGAAAACACGTCGTGCTTGACGCTTTGCCGCGGCTTTGCGAAGCGCGCGCCCGCATGGACTTTCTCACGGTAGGCGATTGGCCAGACTATCAGCTGATCGACAGCGGCAATTTTCAGAAGCTAGAGCGTTTTGGCGCGTACGTCTTGTCACGCCCAGAGCCTCAGGCCATTTGGGACCCGCACTTGCCGGAGAGTGAATGGCGCAAAGCCGACGCCACCTTCACGCGGACTGATGGGTCTCAGGAAAAAGGCCAATGGCATCGTAAACAAAAGATGCCGGAGCGTTGGACCATCGACTACACCGGCGGCGCGCTCAAGCTGAAGTTTCGGTTAGGGC
>JBIKMD010000483.1:0-4683 GCA_044359465.1 Myxococcota bacterium | reverse complement strand
CGAGAGGACGCTCGCGCGCGGCTTTGTGGTCTTCCACTTTGATGATGTGGAAGCCGAAGGTCGTTTCCACGATGCCAGAGGTCTCGCCTGGCTTCAGCTTGAAGGCCACTTCTTCGAACGCGGGAACCATGCGGCCTTTGGCGAACATGCCAAGGTCGCCGCCGTTGTTCTTGGTCACGTCGTCAGAGAACTCTTTGGCCACGTCTTCGAACTTAGCGCCGCCTTTGAGCTTCTTCTGCGCGTCTTCAATCTTCTTCTTGGCCTTCTTCTTGGCTTCGTCGAGCGCTTTCTTGTTGGCATCCGCATTCGGGGTGCCTGGCGCAGCGGCCGGAGCTTCAACGCGGGCCAAAATGTGGCGCGCTTTGACTTGCTCTTGTTCCTTGAAGTTGTCCTTGTGCTCGTTGAAGTAGGTGGTGATCTCTTCGTCCGTGACGGTGGGCGCCGCGGCCATCTTCTCGAGCACGCGTTCGCGGAGCATTTGCATTTCGAGCGAGGCTTTGACCTGCTCTTCGGTGCTCTTGCTACGCGTCAAAAAGTCGCGGAACTCTTGGTCTGAACCAAAGCGTCCTTTGTGCTCGGTGAACTTCTGGTCCATCTCTTGCGGCGTGAGCGAGACGCCAAGGGTCTTCGCTTTGTCACGGATCAGCGCGTCGTCGATCATGCGCTTGAGCGTGCTGTCCTTGATGCGCGACTCGAGCTGCGGCGGCACTTGGCCGGTCGGGCCCTTGAAGCGGCTGAGCGTACGCTCCACCTCTTGGTCGAACTCCGCCTTGGTGATGACGGTCGAATTGACTTTGGCCACTTGGTCGGCCGGCGGTTTGCCCGGTCCGCCATTACACGCAACGGTGCAGGCGAGGGGCGCCGTAAAAAGCGCAGCCGAACCAACGAATGAAAGCACTGACGTTCGCATCTTGAAGATGTCTCCTTGGGGATTGTCCATGATCCGCCGCTCACGCGCCGAACCTTCCGAGGCCGCCTGCATACAGCCCCGGCCGAGCAGAATCAACGCACAACGCTTGGTGCGTTTTGGCTATTCCCGCACGCAGCACCCGCTTTGTTGGCCCTCGCCCTGATCTTGGGTGAAAGGCCCTGTCCGAAGGTCTCCCGCTCTACGCACAAGCTTCCTTGAGAACGGCGTGGGGAGCGCTATAAACCGCACTTCACTGTGGAAACCTTCGGCCGTTATCAGCTCGACAAGCGCCTCGCTGCAGGCGGCATGGCAGAGATATTTCTCGCTAGTACCGTCTCGATCGAAGGCTTCAAAAAGCAGCTGATTATCAAACGGATGCTGCCCAAGTGGTCGAAGGAAAAGGGTTTCATCACCAAGTTCATTGATGAGGCCAAGCTCTCGAGCAAGCTGCACCACTCGAACATTGTGCAGGTCTTCGACTTCGGGCGCCAAGGTGACCACTACTATATCGCTGCCGAGCTAGTGCCCGGGCTGGACCTGAGTGAGCTCATTCGCGAGCTGCGGCCCAAAAAGGGGCACGTTCCGGACGCCTTGTCCGCCTATATCATCGAGCAGGTGTGCGCCGGCCTGGACTACGCGCACGAGTACCGTGACCCTGCGATTGGTGCGCTTCGTATTGTGCACCGCGACGTGAGCCCCGGCAACGTGCTCGTAACGTGGGCAGGCCAAGTGAAGGTTGCCGACTTTGGGATTGCGATTGCCGAGCAACGCATGAGCGAAACGCAGCCCGGCACCATTCACGGCAAAGTGGCCTACATGTCGCCCGAGCAGGCGCGCGGTGAACCACTCGATCGCCGCACGGACGTGTATTCCACGGGCCTCATGCTTTACGAGCTGGTCACTGGGATCCGTGCGCTACAGGCGTCGAACACGCGTGATCTGCTTCGCAGCGCGCAGCAACCCAAGCTCACGCCGGCTGAAGCGCACCGCGATGATTTGGATCCCGAGCTCGCGACAGTCCTCACCCAGGCCCTCGCCGTCGATCGCAAACAACGTTTCCAGTCCTGCAACGAGCTCGCTGAAGCCCTGCAACGTTACCGAGTACGCATCACCGCGCTCGAGAGCGCCGCCACTGTCGCGCGTTATCTGAAGACGGTGTTCCCCAGTGGGACCACCAAAAAAGATCAGCCAACGGACGTTCGCAAAGAAACCAAGGCGCTCGACGAACAACGTAAAGAAGCAAAACAGGTGGCCAGCGAGGCGCTGCAAAAGAGCAGCGTACACACAGCCTGGGAACGCCAAGCAGCGCACTACCTTCGCGCCGTCATTGAAGAGCCGAATGTTTGGAAGCTCTGCGAGCTCGCAGAAAAAGCGAGAGAACGTGGGCTCGACAGCATTGCCGACGGCTTGTTTCGAACGAGCGCCGCCAAATTCGCGCAGCAAGGTCTCATGTTGCAGGCGCTCACCACCTATCGCAGCCTGGTGGAGGCATCGGCGTATGAAGGCGCCGAGCGCGAAATCGTTCAGCTACGCGGCCTGCGCGGCAAGCCAAATTCGGCGATGGCGAAGTACGCGAGCGTTGGCGACCCACTCGTAGATCCCGTGCTCGAGAAGATCTTCTTCGATTCGGACGACGCGTCGCCCGTAGAAGCCATGCCCGAACCCCCGTTGCTTGCCGGGCTCACGGACAAAGAGTTTGGTGCGCTGCTCCGCATCATTCGCCCCAAAAGTGTGCCTGCGGGCACGGTGCTGCTGAAACAAGGCGACAAGGGTAAGAGCATCTATTTGATCAGCCGCGGCCGCATTTTGCTCACAGCGAAAAACAAAAAAGGTGAGACGATCACCATTGAATCGCTCACCCACGGCGATGTGTTTGGTGAGGCTGGCTATTTTGGCGGCGTGTCCAAGACGAACGTCTTCGCCTTTGACGAAGTCTCGTTTTTCGAAATCAAAAAAGCGGACCTCGAAGCGCTCGCGCAGGAGCTACCCAACCTACGCCGGCAGGTGGAATCGCTTTACAAGACACGCGTTGTCGATGCGTTGCTCTGGGAGTCTGACATCTTTGGTGTGCTCAGCGCCAAGGAGCGAAAACGCCTGCTGGAAGATGCGGACATCAAGAAGTTCGCCCAGAATGCGCGGATCTACGCCGAGGGCGACACGTCTGACGACTTCTACATCGTCAAAGCAGGCGAGGCCCATTCGTTCAAGGACGGGCTCTTCGAGGGCAAGCTCATCGTGAATGACTTTTTTGGCGAGATCTCTGCGCTGCAGCGGGTGCCGCGCCCGCACACCATCAAGGCGGGTCCTGGCGGCGTCGAGTGCGTCGTGCTCAACGGCGGTACGCTTTGGAAGATTGCCCGCCGCAACCAAGAAGTGAACGCACTCCTCGAAGCCGTCATTGCCGACCGTACTTAGTTCGCTCGCTCATGCGATTTCGAGATCGAGATCGCGGTCGTAGCCCTGGTCGCGGCGGTGGGCGACAGTTCGTCGTCGAAGCGGATTCTGACGCATCACACAAGTCCTCTTAATTGATGCTAGACAAATGACGCGCGGTGTCTCATATGCGCGCGCTCGTTCGGACTGATCTTTTGGAGGTAGAGAGTTGAGCAAGGTGCACGCGATGCCACGCACTTGGACCGTGGCGGATTCTCTTGAGACCTATGGTGTCAAGAATTGGGGCCGCGGTTATTTTTCGGCAAATGACAAAGGTGAGCTCGTCGTCACGCCCAGTAAGGACGACAACGAGAAGATCAATTTGCCAGAGCTAGTTGATGAAGTGCGTCGCCGCGGCATTGCGCTTCCGCTCCTCATCCGCTTCTCAGACATTCTGCGCGTGCGCATCACCGAGCTCAATGAAGCGTTTCGTCACGCCATTGGTGAGTACGGTTACAAAGGCATCTACAAAGGTGTCTTCCCCATCAAGGTGAACCAAGACCGCTACGTCGTCGAAGAGATCGTCGAGTTTGGTCGTCCCTACAACTACGGTCTCGAAGCCGGCAGCAAACCTGAGCTCCTTGCGGTGCTTGCGATGCTTGGTGACGAAGATGCGCTCGTTGTGTGCAACGGGTACAAAGACGAAGAGTACGTAGAAACCGCGCTCGTCGGCAGCAAGCTCGGCCGCACGGTCATCTTGGTCGTCGAAAAACCGAGCGAGCTGCAGCTCATTGCCCAGGTTGCCAAACGCGTTGGCGTCAAGCCGCGCATTGGCGTGCGCGCCAAGCTGTCCGCACGTGGCTCGGGCAAGTGGGAAGCAAGCGGCGGCGACCGCAGCAAGTTCGGTCTGTCCTCTCACGAGATGATGGAGATGCTGAAGCTGCTGCGTGAGAACGAGATGCTCGATTGCCTCGAGCTCATGCACTTCCATCTTGGTAGCCAAATTTCCGCGATCAAGAGCGTGAAGACAGCGCTACGTGAAGCCGTACGCTTCTACGTGGAGCTGTTCCGCCAAGGCGCGAACCTGAAGTACCTCGATGTGGGCGGCGGTCTTGGCATCGACTACGACGGATCGCAGACCAACTTCAGCTCGAGCATCAACTACACGATGCAAGAGTACGCCAACGACATCGTCTTTGGCATCATGGAGATCTGCGACCAAGCCAAGGTCCCGCACCCAGTCATCGTCAGCGAGAGCGGCCGCGCGGTGGTGGCGCATTCGTCCATGCTGGTGCTCGACGTGCTCGGCGTGAGCGACTTCGATGACGTGGGCAAGCTCCCTGAAAACGTGGAGCGCGAGAAGAACGCTGCCGTCATCGTCAAGATGTTCGAGAACTTTC
>JBIKMD010000481.1:0-4696 GCA_044359465.1 Myxococcota bacterium | reverse complement strand
TCAGGGCCCGTGCAGACGGCGGCCCCGGTTTCGCCCCCGCCGCCCAAGGCGCAAGACCCTACGCCACCAGAGCAGAACGTGGTGGTGCAGGCCGCTCCTGCGCCGCTAGAAAAGAAGTCCATTGGGTTTGGCGTGAACGCCCACGGCGGCTTGCATGCATCACTCGATGGTTTGCCGCTGACCTTCTCCGTGGGCGGCGAAATCCGCGAGCGTTTTCCGTTTCTCAAACGCTCGCTCGCGCTGGCGGCATCATTCGAGTATTTTCAGCCGGAACAAACACGCGTAGCCAACGCCAGCGCCGTTGGTGACTTCAGCTACCGCGCGGCTTTGCGTGTTTTTCAGGTCAGCGCGGATCTGCTGTTCTTCTTGCCGCTTGGGTTGCCAGTGGATCTCTACTTAGGGGCTGGCTACTCACTGTTCATTCTTCAAGCGAGCGTGACTGCCTTCAACCTCACGCAGAGCGAAGCGCAGCTTGCGCATGGCGTTCGCGGCCGAGTGGGCGTGCAGTGGCCCTTCTTTTACCCGCTCTACGTGGCGCTCGAAGCGCAATACCATTGGGTGGACTTCACGTTCGACATCACTGGACGTACCAATTTTGGCAGCGTGCTCGGCACTTTGCTCTTCGGGTTCGAGCTATGAAGCGCGTTGTTCTCTTAGTTCTGTTCATAGTGGGCTGCGAGCGCACAGTGACCGGCGGACCTGCGACGGTGAGTAGTGTCAGTCCACGTGCCGTGTGCACTGATGTCACGACGCCTGTTTCCCTCACGGGCGAGTTTGCGCCGCTAGTGACTTTTGCTTTCGACGCCGAACCCGGTGTGCTTCTGCCTTCGCTGACATTGCGTGGTGTTTCGGGGTCAACGGGAGGTTCCGGTGACGTTGCGCTTTTGCAGCCACGCTACGTTGACAGAGAGCACATGGAGGCAGTGGTCCCAGCAGGGACCCGGCCCGGGAGTTATGCGATCGTCGTGACGAGCCCGTTTGGTCAGACCACGCAGAGCGCATTTACCGTTGAGGTTGTGACTGCGGCTACGGCGCCCACGCTCACGGCGGTGGAGCCCGCGGTGATCGACCGCCGCGCTGAAGTGGTCATTCTTGGCTCTGGTTTTCTGCCGACGTCCGAACCCAAGCTGGTGAGTAAAGCGACGAGTGCGCTCATTGCGTTCGAGTCGGTCACCTATGAAAGCCCCACGCGCCTCCGCGCGGTGGTTCCGCAGGGTACTCAGCCCGGCATTTATGGCGTGAACGTGAGTGATCTGCTTGCACCGCGGTGCCCTGCGGAAAAAGATTCGTTGCTCACTGTATCGCAGGCTGAGCTCCCGCGAGTGCGAACCTTGCTGTCTGACACCTTCACCGCAGGTGAAGCGTTCACGCTCTTCGCCTGTGGGCAGGGGCTCGTTGCGTCCAAAGCAGAGGTCGTGACGCTTACTGGCTTGGTCGCGCTCACGACCATCGATCCGCCGACCGCAACTTGCCCTGCCGGTGACGAGACGTTGCAGCTCTCGGGATCACCGCTGGCAGCTGGGCGCTACGGACTACGTTTCACGAATAAGTCCGATCCCGCGGTGTTCTCTTTCTTCGACGCGATCAATGTTGTTGATGGTGTGGTTAGCGCGACGAGCGCGGCTTCCCCGCTCGTGCGTGCTCGCAGGGGTGCCGCCGTGGCAGCAGGACGCATGCAGAACGGCCGCGTCGTCGTCTATGCCGTCGGCGGTGATCAACCTGCAAACGATACCGACGGAAAACGCGCCAGCGTCGTGGGAACGCCACTCGCCTCCGTTGAATACGCGGTTGCGGGATTCGATGGTCAGAGTGAAGTGCTGTCCGCGTTCTCTGAATCGCGAACGTCGCTGCCAGAAGGTCGCTACGGTGCAACCGCTGCTGTCATTGGTGGAAAGTTTCTATATGTCTTTGGTGGCCAAACGGAGACCGGCGTCGCGAGCACCGTGCAGCGTGCACCCATTCTGCGCGAAGAACCAATCGCCGCGCCGCAACTCACGACGGCTGCAGGCGCGCTTCCCGTGGGGCGTTACGTTTACGTCGTTTCCGCCATCATGGGCGCCGCAGACGCGGACAACCCCGGTGGTGAGACGCTTCCGAGCGCGCGTGCGAGCGTCGTTGTGACGCGTGAGAGTGCAATCACTTTGAGTTTTCTTCCATTGACTGGGGCTGAGTCGTACCGCGTCTATCGTACCCCGGCGCCTCCTGATGCGGACGCTGGCACACTGGGCAAACTGCGCTACATCGGTGACATCAACGCTTGCGAGCAGGCATGCAGCTACACGGACAACACGGCCGCCGTGGGCAGCGAGCATCCACTGGAGCTTGGCGCGCTTGGTCGGTTCTCTTCCTTCTCAGTGGCGAACGCACCCGCGCTCTTCGGCCTTGCAAGTGAGGTGGTGCAGGACTCGCTGTTTTTGACCGGCGGATCTACAGACGGCGTGAGCGCGAGCACGCAGATCACCCGGCTGCGTGTACGCGCCGATGGTGGGCTCGATGCAGGCGATACGTCCCAATCGCTGCCGGCCCCCGCGTTTCAACACACCAGCGTTTTTGCAGCGCGTGTTGGAACGCCCACGAAGCCCAGGCTTTATGCGCTCTTTGGGCTAACGGCAGCTCAGTACCATCATGCCGAGGTGACGACTGCAGGGCCGTTGTCTTCCTTCACCAGTGATGCCACGCCGGGGCTGCCTCAAATTGCTGGCGCTCCTGGTGCCTCATTCGCTCGAAAATTGTTGTTGTTTGGCGGGCTTACCGGCACGAGTCTGTCTGCCTCCATTTTGCTTGGTGATACAGGCGCGAACGGAAACGCAACCTTTGCTCCCACGTCGCTTGCGCTCACGACACCGCGCTACCTGTCTGGTGCTGCACGCGTGGGCGCTAGTGTTTTTGTGATTGGTGGTTATGGGTGCGGCGGCGCGACTTGCGCGACGGTTGAGCGCGTTAGCGTGCGTTGATACCAATTCGAGCTCGAGCTCGGCCACGCTGGGTCATGCTGAAACCATTAGGGCCGATAAAAATGGCAGGTATAACCACCAGGATTCTTCTGCAAATAATCCTGATGGTACGCTTCCGCTGGCCACCACTTCGTTGCCGGCACGATTTCCGTCACGATAGGGCTCTTCCACTTCCCTGACGCGTCGATCTTTTTCTTCACGGCCTCGGCCGTCTCTTTTTGCGCCGGCGAAAAATAGAAGATGGCCGACCGGTATTGCGTACCACGATCGTTCCCTTGGCGATCTTTAGTCGTTGGGTCGTGCATCTTGAAAAAGTGATCCGCGAGCAAAGTAGCAAAACTCAGTTTGCTAGGATCGAAGATCACCTTCACCGATTCGGCATGACCAGACTTGCTGTCATGCGTGTCATCGTACTTGGGGTTCTCGAGGAAGCCGCCGGTGTAACCCGCTTCTGTGTCCACGACGCCGGGGATCTTACGAATCAGGTCTTCCATACCCCAGAAACAACCGCCGGCAAGGTAGACCGTCTCTGTTTTGTTTGCATCTGCGCTCATGAGCGCAAGCATCATAAAAAGTGTCATCTGATCAAGATAGACCCGATTGGCCTGTCTGACCCAGCTAAATTTAGGACGTCGTCGTTCGGGGGAGCAGCACGTTCAGGATCAGCGCAGTGACAATCACGGCGCCGCAGCCAACAACGTTGTACCAAAGAAATCCAATGTCAGAAAAAACGAACATCGCTACTACACCCGCTTGCGCAACCAGCATGGCGATGAACACGGGCGTTGCTCGGACTGCTTTAATGAAAAAGCCCGTGAGAAACACACCAAGCATGGGGCCGTAAAAGATCGAACCAAGAATGTTCACGGCTTGGATGAGGTTATCGAGTGCAGAGGCAAAAGCGGCGAAGGCTACTGCGACGAGCCCCCAAACAATGGTGCTCCACTTGGCTGCAACCAGGTAGTGCGCATCGCTCGCGTTCGGTTTGAAGCTCGGTTTGTAGAAATCGATGACTGACGTTGAGCCGAGCGAGGTCAACGCCGCAGCCACTGCGGACATCGCTGCGCACAAGATGACCGCAATCAGCAGGCCCACGAGGCCAGGCGGAAACCGTGTGACGACAAAGTCGATGAACACGTAGTCTGCGTCTTTGACCTTGGATCCTACGAGCGCCTTAGCCTTGGTGCGCACCGCTTCAGTACGTTTGTTCGCGGCTTGCAATGCGGCTTTTTCTTCCAGGCCCTCTCCCGTCTTCAAGGCTTCTGTGTAGGCTACGGCAAGGTCGCGCTTCTGGACAAACGCCGCGTTCCACTCCGACTCGATCTGTGTGCGCTCCGCAGCGTCCAGCGTGTTCCAACGATCGCGTGCGAAGAACACAGGCGGCGCATTGAACTGGTAGAACAAGAAAACGAGCACGCCCACAAAGAGGATGAGCGTTTGCATGGGCACCTTCACGAGCCCATTCATCATCAGACCCAGGCGTGATTGGCGCAGCGATTCACCGCCGAGGTAGCGCTGCACCTGCGACTGATCGGTGCCAAAATACGCAAGCCCAACGAACAAGCCACCGGTAAGGCCCGACCACAGGTTGTAACGCGTGTCGAAGCGAAGCGAGGTATCGACGAGCTGCATCTTGCCGAGCGCGCCCGCCAGATGGAGCGCTTGATTGAACCCGAGCGACGGCGGCAGCGACAGCCACACGACGATCGCAGCGACGATCATGCCAGTGAGCATCACCACCA
>JBIKMD010000480.1:0-4698 GCA_044359465.1 Myxococcota bacterium | reverse complement strand
CCGTAGGCCAGGTTCGAGACGAAGTTGAAGACCCAGAACGCGGCGTCCCAGCTAAAGCGGTGGAAGCTTCCCGTCGTCGTATCAAACGGCGCGGGTGCCTTGCTGATGCTCGCGTACATGGGCACGTAGACCGTGCTGTAGGTGTCATCTACGCCAAACCAAAGAACGCCGCCCACCACGGCTGGCAAGCTCGAACGTGATTGTGCGACGAACGAGAACCCTGTTTGCTGAGTGGAGATGGCGCGCTCGTGGCCGTAGGTTTTGCCTTCCACCTCCCAGGTCAGCGGGCGAAAGCGGTAGGGGAGTTGATAGGGGCCCGCGCCTACGTCGTTGCGCATATCGAGCGGCGTGCCTTCGAAGTGATCACGCATGAGCGCCATGGTGTCTTGCAGCGAGAGCTTTTGGTCAGGTTTGATGAAGAGCGGCAAAGGCTGCGCGCCTTTTTTGCCCATGACGTAGTCGCTGGAAAGCTTTTGCGACGGTGCAGCGCGGCGGAACACGCTGTAGACGCGTGCCTCGCAAAAGCGGAGCGCCTCAAAGTCTAGGGGTGCGTACGCGTCTGCAAAGCTGAAGGCCTCGTCTTTTCCGCTGAACCACCCCTTGCTCTTCGCAAAGCTGACAACGTCGTTCGAATGCAGCACATCCGGCCCGTTCATGGGGAAGGTGCGAATGCGTGCCTGGTTGGCGTGCGCAGAGATCATGCCGTCAGGAACGCGGCGTGCGACCCAAACCGCACCCGTGTTACCCGGGCCTTTGCCGATCATTTCGAGAATCCAAGCTTCGTTCGGATCGGAAATGGAAAACGATTCGCCTGAGCTCGCGTAGCCATACTGCGCCACAAGATCCGTTATCACCTTGATGGCTTCACGTGCGGTCTTCGCTCGTTCGAGGGCGACGTAGATCAAACTGCCGTAATCCACTTTGCCCAAGGGGTCCGCCAGCTCCTCGCGTCCGCCAAACGTGCTCTCGGCAATCGCGAGCTGGTGCTCGTTCATGTTTCCAACGACGGCGTAGGTGTGCGCGACTTCGGCGATCTCTCCGAGCCGTTTTCCCGAGTCCCAATCGTAAATTTCGCGCGTCGATCCCGCGAGGTGATCCCGCGCTGGGGTCACGCTGAGCGAACCGTAGAGATCGTGCGAATCCGCGGAATAGGTGATGAAGGTGGAGCCGTCTTTCGTTGCCCCTTTGGTGACCAGCATGCTGGTGCACGCGAGGGCAGGGCGTAGAAAGGCGGCAAACGCAATCAACGAGACAAGGGCAGCAGCGCAACGTCGCATGCCCGGCGGGCTAACACCGCACGCGGGCGTGCTACAAGCGGTAGGGAACGCCAGGGAAGAACGAGACGTCGACAGGCGGTAAGTTGGTGTCGATGGCGGTCTTCAGCTCGCTACCCGTTGCCAGATCGTAAATGCCAATCTTGCCACCGCTGGCGAGTGGAAGACCGACGTACGCTTCGCCTCGATCATTGCCTCGGACGAAGCCGGAGAGGAATAGGGCACCTTTGCCGGGTGCAAGCACTGGCGCGCTGGCGACGCCGTCTTTGGTCCAGCGCTTGAGCTCATAGGTCGGGTCGATGAAGCCGCCGTCCGTGAACACGACGAACAAGCCGTTCCCTTTGGCATCAAGGTCAAAGGCCATCGCCGAGCCCCCGAGCGCCGTTTCCGAAAACAAAAGTCCGGCGTTTGTGAGCTTCACTTGGTCGATCCGTTCGATGCCGCCGCAGCTCTCCGTGCTGGCTTGGCTCAGAGGACCTGGTGTCGCAATGAGGAGGTAGTTGCTGTTCGGCTCTGGGACAAAACGGCCGGGTGATGGTGACGGGTTCGAGCCAGTCAGCTTGATGATTTTCACAACCTTGTCCGTGGCGATGTCGATCACTGCAACGCGGCCAACGGCGAAACCGCATGGGTCGCTCGAGGTCACTTGTTGAAAGGTCTCTTGGTTCAGCGCACCGATCGCGACGAACAAGTGCTCATCGTCCGCGTAAAGCGCGCCAAGCTCGTGGTAGCCGTCGGTATCGACTGAGGCCAAGTCATCACCTGCGTCAACTAGCGCTTTGGCGATGTCGATGTAGCCAGAAATAATGCCCGTGAGTGGATTGATGATCGCCACTTCGTTGCGATGGGCGTAGGACGCCTTGTCTTTGTTCGCTGGAAGCGTCGTGAAGTACGCTTTGTTCTTACTGACGGCCCAAAAGTCTTGCGCGTTGGTCGAATCGCCAAGTGGCCACTGACACTCAGGACACGCGCGCGCATACCCCGCTTTGGGATCGAGAACCGTGAGCGTGTTGTTTTGGCCGCTGAAGTCGCGTCCAACGACGTAGAGCGTCTCGCCAAAGGTTCGCACGATCGAATCTTCACTGATCGCTTCTGGGCCAAGCACTCGGCCCGCTTCTCGCGTCGCCAAATCGATGGCGTAAAGCTCGCCGCCTCCACCGAACGTGCTCTCGAACAAGAACGCAGTTTCAGAGGTGGGTTTAGGCGGAGGCGAATTCTTGAAGGTGTTGCACGCCGTAAACACGAGCGCGACGAGGGCAAACTTCTGCATGCTTAGCTCCTATGGCCTTCTTCCAAGAAGGCGTATGTCAAAGTGACGAACACGCTGCGTCCAGGCAGCGGAAAGCCGAGAAAGTCGACGACTTGCACTGTCACGCGATCGCCGGCCGCGCTTGCCAAAACGCTGGCCGTACGTTGGTCGAGCAGATTGCGGAGGTCCAATGCGATCGTGATGGGGCCGTTGCTTGGACGAATGCTGAGCCTCGCCCCGAGCAAATAGCGTGAAGGGATTTTTCGCACGCCCGTGGTATCCATATAGGCACCATCTATGTATTGAAAATCGAACATAGCGCGCGCGAAGACCGGCGCGGGAATCAGAAATGTCACCTCTGCGCGCGCTTGGTGCGGCGGACGCCCGGGGAGTGGGGATCCGAGTACAATCGGATTCGATAAGTTCTCCGTGTGCTGGAACGTGTAGTTGGCGGCGAGCTGCAAAAAAGACAAAGGCTGCGAGCGTGCGCTGAGCTCGACGCTGCGGATCACCGCACGCCCGACATTCTCCGCGCGCGGTAGCTCGAGACCGGCGTAGACGAGTGTGATCGTTTGTTCGAGGCGGGCTTCCGAATAGATCGCCTCCGCGAACAAGAAACGTTGCAACGTGTAACTCGCGCCTACGTCGAACGACCATTGTTGTTCGGGTTTCAGATTGGGGTTGCCTCGCACGTTCCCTTCGCTTCCAAACAACTCGTAAAAATTGGGAACACGCTCTCTGCGACCGATGTGCGCCGCAACTGCAAAGCCCTTCACAGGCACGCCGCGTAGCCCAAGTGTGGGTTGTAACCACGCGCGCGTCGTGTTGATGACCACCTGCTCGGCTGTGCCGAACACACCGGGAATCGAGCGACCATGCTCTTGAAGCCCGTCGAGTCGGCTCGAAAGGTCGAGTTGCAAACGATCGCTGAGCCAGCTTCCACGAAACGCTAGCGCGCCACCAAACAAGACGCGCTGCCTAAGCTGCGGCAAGCGCGCAGGCGCCGTCGCTTCGAACAGCGTGCCGCCCACATTGATACTCGCTTGGATACTTAGCCAATCGAGCGCTAGCCACGTGAGCACGTTGTTCGTGCGTATCTCCAGCTCGCGCGTGGTCTGCTCGGTGGTCGCAACGTAGAGCGACTTTTCGAGGCCCGTGAAATACGCCACATTACCGAGTGCGCTGAGGTTGAGATCCAAGCGGACGCGAGGGTGAATGAACCAATCCCCATAACGTACGCGAAGCATGGGCCGGTGCTGCGCGTAACGCGCTTGTCGATTGAGCTGAGACGATGGTGCAGGCGAACCTTGAACTTTGGTGAAGTAGTCGAGGCTGATCGTAAGATGGTCGTCGCGCGCTTCGACATGGAAGGACCCAGCATTCTGGTCGTTGTTGGTGCGCGGCCTCGTCTCGTCATCACCTGGGACGAGCGGCGTTCCTTTGTCGTCAAAGTAGAGAAAGTCTCCGTCTTTGCCAAAGTACATCGCTGAACCCGACAGCAAAAAACGCCCCGCTCGGTCCGCATAACGAAGCGCTACCTGCCTCGTCGAAAACGATCCGACAGACACCAGGGCAAGCCCGCCACGCTTCTGCTTGGTGCGGAGCACGAGTGATCCCAAAAAACCTTCGGGTCCAAGCGTTGCCGGTGAAAACCCACGGTGCACATCGACTGTCTCGAGATCGAGAAGCCAAAGGGTAGAAAGGTCGACCGTGCCGATGCTGGTGGGCATCAGCGGCGCCCCATCTATATAGACGCCAACTTGCGCAGACGACGAACCACGAATGGATGCGGTGCTAAAGTCACCTGGCCCGCCCAGTGAACGGACCGCCGTGCCCGTACTTTGTCTTAGAATCTCAGCCGCGCTGGGATCGGCGCCGCTCAGTCTCTCGGTCTCAATGCGTGTGGTGAAACCTGCCGATTCGTCTGTTTCGAGTGAGGTCGCCTCAACGCTCACCGGTGCCACCGGAACGGAGCTTTGTGCGACGATCAAACAGAACCAGAAACCCTGGAGCAAGAAACGCCTCGGGCACTCGGTTCGCGGAGCGCCAGTGAGAGTTGCACGCCAGCGTTTGCTGGCGACTCGAAGAGGTTTCCTGACTCATCGGTGGTGATCGCTCACCCGTGTGCTCGCCTTCCCAAAGCTTCGTCGCTTCAGTGGCCTTTGAGCACGCGTA
>JBIKMD010000062.1:0-10181 GCA_044359465.1 Myxococcota bacterium | reverse complement strand
GACAAGCTTACTTGCTCCGTGCGATGGAGGATCCGTGTCAGTCGATGTTGCCAAACACCAAGAGCTCCTGAGCAATCGCGTCAAAAAAACGCACCAAAAGCTTGCCGCCAAGTACGAGCGTAAGCAGCTCGGCGCGTATCGGCTCTATGACTGGGATATCCCGGAAGTACGCGTGGTGGTGGATTGGTACGAGGGGCACCTGGTCGTCGCTGAGTACACGCGCGAGCAAACAGCCTTGATCGAGGACTACACGCGTTCGTTAGCGATCGCTTGCGCTGATGTATTGAAAATATCACATGATAAAATTCATACAAAAGAACGGCGTACGCGGCCCAAAACAGGGGACCGTTATTCACGTGAAGCCATGAAGAACGAGCGCATCGTCGTTCGCGAAGGGGCGCTCAAGTTCTACTGCAATTTGGATGATTTCCTCGATACGGGGTTGTTCTCGGATCACCGCAAGACCCGCGGCATGGTACGAGATATTGCGCAGTCCAAACGCGTGTTGAATTTGTTCGCTTACACGGGAAGCTTCTCCGTTTACGCCGCGAGCGCGGGCGCGAGCAAGGTCACCACCGTCGATGCGTCGCGTACCTATCTCGATTGGGCAGAGGACAATTTCGAGCTGAACAAACTCGGAATCTCGCGGCATCTATTCGTCAAAGACGACGCGCGCGAGTTTTTGCATTTCGAAAAGCAACGCCGGCACCAATACGAAATCGTCATCTGTGACCCACCCTCGTTTTCCACCGGGCGCGACCGCGAGGCCTTCGATGTGCAACGAGATCATCCGGGGCTCGTGAGTGATTGTTTGCAGGTGGTAGCGCCGGGGGGCGTGCTGTATTTTTCAACCAATCACCAACGCTTCGAACCGCTGTGGGAAAGCGTTGAGGCTGCGTCGATTGAGGAGATTACGGCAGACACCGTTCCTGAAGATTACCGCAACAAACGTATTCACCGCTGCTTCGTTTTGAAAAAGTGAGCTCGGTTGCGATTGCGCTGGTGCTGGTTTCCGCTCTGCTTCATGCAGTGTGGAACGCCGCGCTCAAACAAGTTTCGGATACAAAGGCCGCGGCGATCCTCATCGTTTTTGGCGCAAGTCTCGTGAGCGGAGTCCTCGCGATCGCGACTGGGGAGTTTGCGTTGCCACGGGCGGCTGCGCTTCCGCTACTCGTAGCGGGCCTCATTGAAGGCGCGTACTTCGTGTCGCTCGCGGGTGCGATTGAACGCTTGCCGCTGCAGAGTGCGTATGGCGTGAGCCGCGGACTCGGCGTGCTGCTCGTGTGGCCGCTCTCTGCGTTTTTCCTGAGCGAGCAGGTGTCTGTGCTCAGTCTCGTAGGCGCCGCGCTCCTGTCGTTTGGTTTGTTCGTGCAGATGCGGTCGTTGCCTCGCTCTTCTGGGCTTGTTTACGCGGTCGTTTGTGCGCTCACGATTTCGATGTATCCGCTGGCGTACAAACGTGCGATTCGGACGGGGATCTCTCCGTACGTACTCTTCTCTTTGTCTTTAGCGATGGCGATCCCAGCGCAGCTCCTCATGCTCGGGTCAGCACGCCTTCAGCGTATTCGTTCGGCGGCAGGTGCGCATTGGCGCTTCCTCGTACCTTGCGCCATCGCGTGTGCGGCCTCGTTTTTGATCTTTTTGTGCGCATTAAAAACCACGGGACCGGCCCATGTGTCTGCCATGCGGAACGTGAGTGTTTTGTTTGCGTCGATCTTTGCTTGGACGCGCGGAGAAACCTTCGATCGGCGGGCGGTGGCGTCGGCCGTGCTGATCACGTTTGGGGCGATCTTGGTTGCGTTTTGAGCCGGCACCCGCCTGATTGCTCTCTTTCCCTTCATGACGCCGCGCCTTGACACTCGCGCCAACCAGTTTCGCCTGCACGATGATGAGGCATGACGAACCCCATCAGGGCTGCCCGGAAGAAGCTCGAGCTCGCAGCGCACTGCCTCGTTGAGGCGGCGAATACGACACTACCCGAGCCGCCGACGCTCAAGAGACCGGTGTTGTTTCTTCCAGGGCTCACCATGCCAGCGTCTTCGTTCGCGAAGATGACGACTGGCCTCACCGCGGGAAAGAACGGCAGTGTCATCGTGTACGACGCTTCGACGGACTCCTTTCGCAAGGGAAAGGCAGATGGCCCGGAGGTGTCGCGCGAAGACCTCAAACATTGCCGAGTCATCGTTCTCCACTACGGCAACCCGAAAGCGCCACCGAGTGAACGCGCTGCGGACGTTGCGCGCGCGATGAAAGCAGCTACGCGCGTCATGGGTTTTGCTCGCATGGACGTGGTGGCGCACAGCCAAGGGTGCCTCGACCTGCGCCAACATTTGGCTACCCGGCCGCTTGCTGAACGTGGGTTTCGCATTGGCAAATTGGTGATGATCGGCCCACCGACGCTCGGGTCAGCCATGGGTAACCTCGGCGCGATCGTTGGGGGCGTGGGTGGCATCGACAAAGCCGCAGCTGAGATGGCGGAAGGTTCGGCGTTCATGAGGCGCCTCATCAACACATGGCCGGAGCAACGCGAACAGATTGAGCTTGGCACCACGGTCATCGCCAACAGCGCCAAGCTGAATACGCTCAGCGCGGCTGGAATCGTCGATGGGGATGGGTTCATCCCGCTCGCAGGGATAGCGCCTGAGGGCGCAAAGCTGCGTGTGCTACCTGCCTGTGATCCGACTCCGTTCATGCATCGCAACCAGATCGGCAACGTCGAAGTGATCAAGGCGGTTTTCGCAGCGCTTGGAGAATGAAAGTCGCGCCCAACGTAGAGACATTCGAAAGCTGCGCGACCCAAGTGAGGTCCAAG
Source organism: Myxococcota bacterium (assembly GCA_044359465.1). GTDB lineage: Bacteria > Myxococcota > JADLHZ01 > JADLHZ01 > JADLHZ01 > JADLHZ01. The sequence goes on along the minus strand of JBIKMD010000062.1, from coordinate 7,369 downwards.
TTAGCGCACTATTTTTCGTTCGTTTTCGCTTTATCGTCAGCAGGGTTTGACGCTGGCGCACTGGGCGGTTGCGATGCGGCGCGGCGTTCGGCTTCACTGCGAATTCGATCCGCGATGGTGAGCGCCGTGTCGCCAAGTACTTTCGCCAGATTGCCGCCAATGAAGAGCTGCACTTGAATCTGGTCGAGCTCTGACCAGCGAAACTTTGTAGGTCCCGTGGGGTCGAGTTGTTGCATCTCGCCGGCGCCGTAACTGGCGATCACTCCAAAGTGCAGCTGTACCTTCCAGATTTGCGCGCCGACGCTCCCGGTCACGCCCGCGGAATGAAGCCGCGTGAGGCAAGGAAGTGCGTCGCAATTCTTCTGCACTGCAGGCGTCGCGCTCAGATTCGTGAACGCCCCAAAACGAATAGGCACGGTGGGCGTGACCAAATACTCAAAGCCAATGTTTCCGTTCACGATGAACGCGCGATCGACGACTGCCGGGCTAGTCAATTGCAGATCATCGACGTTGCTGAACATGCGAAAGGTTTGAGGCAAATAGAAGCTCACGTCGGCGGCGAAAGTGAAGCGCTCTCCTTCGTTGATACCTACACCTAAGCGGAGCTCCCACGGCAAAGGCCGATCGAAAGCCAGTCGGTCGGTCGCGTAGAACTGCTGGTTGGCAATGCCGGCGGCGTTCGCGGTGTAAGAGGACGTCTTGACGCTACCCGTGCCGAAGAGACGGAATGACGACAAGCTCACCATCAGTCCGAGCGAAAAACGCGGCGTCGGTTTGACTAGAAAACCTACGCGCGGATTGATCGCCCCAAACCAACCCTCCAGCTGCTGGCTCGAGTTGTAAGCATCAGACGCAGCGCAACCCGACTCGGAGCAAGAAGAGAGGGTGCCGGTGCGCGCGGTGAGCCACGAGAGATTCTGGTGCATATAATAAAGCGAGGCGCCGAGTGAGACGATGCCAAGCCTGGCCGAGAGCGAAGCGCCTATCAATGCGGTCTGTTCGCTTTCTTGGAACAAATGCACCGCGCTCATCGTGTCGTTCTGAACGGCCTCGCGAAAGAACATTTGTTTCTGCCATGGGATCAGAAGCGACACGGCGAGCGTGAAGCGTTCGCGGTCCGTTGCATCCTTTGGACCGATGCCTGTGGCCACACCGATCATCGTTGGCAGTGCCAGCGCTGTGAGGCTGTTCGCATCGCTGCCTCCGTTGCGTACGAGGCCGCTTTTCAGTCGTTGCTGGTCGAAGGCTACGACCGGGAGACCTACCTCGAGCTGCAAGGTGGAGAGGTTCGAAAGTGCTGCCGGGTTGTAGTAGGCCGAGCTCGGGTCGTTGCCAATACCGGTGAATGCGCCACCCATGCCGAGTGATCGCTGACCCATGATGCGGTTCTGGTACGTGCTCGTTTGGGCCAGCGCCGCAGAGGTCCACAGCGACACAAACGCGAATACGCAGAGCCCGATACATTTGCTCGTTTTTACGCTACCACTCCGCGCGTGAAGCGATGTGTTGCCATTGGTGTCTTTGTGGGACTGTTGTTGTTTGTCCTCGAGACCTTGCTTGTCTTGCGCGCGGAAGCGGCCGGCTTGTCGATTGACATCAAAGGACCGTTTGCGGCGCTCGTCGAAATCGCCAAAGCGCAGCTCCCGATTTTGCTCGCCAAGATCGCGCTGACGTACGCAGTGGTGTGTGCGCTCTTTGCGTTGCTTGCCATTGGCTTCGTACGAGAAGCTGGCCTGCACACGTTTTGGTTCTTCCCGCTCTTTGTCTTTGAGCTTGCGCTTGCGGTGTGGGGCCGCGCCATTCGGACGCCGGCGTTGTTCGATGATTTGCCGCACGTGCGTGGTGCGCTCGGCTGGTTGGTCAATCATGGTGAGCCTTGGCATCCCATTGCGGCCGGCGGCGGCATTCTCGCATTGCTGATGGCTCGCATCTTGAAGCGGCGCGGTGCGCTCCGGAGCGTTGCGTGGCTGGCGTTTTTTGGGGCACTCGCGCTCGCGGCGTCGTTCTTGGCGAAGCCAAAACGCGTAGAAACGAAACATCCATTGGTGCTCTTGTTTGGCATTGATGCGCTACGACCTGATCGCCTGCACGTGCTAGGTGACAATCGCCAAGTGCTGCCGAATTTGGACGCATTTGTGGCTGATGCCACATTGTTCACGCGCGCGTACACGCCTATTGCCCAAACCGAGCCTGCTTGGCGGTCGCTCCTCACCGGGCTGTCTCCTCACGAGCACGGGTTAAGGTATTCATTAATCCGCGCTTCGGAACGAAAAAAGACCGACACTTTCGCGCAAAAATTTGCAGCAGCCGGGTACCAAACGGTGTTTCGGACGGATTGTTCACGCTTCAATTTTCAGGGCGAAGACTCGGGGTTTGGCGAGCGTGTGCAGCCGCCCCGAGGAACGCTGAATTTTTTGCTCGAGAAGCTGCGCTATCGCGGGCTCGTGACTTTAGCGGGCGCGCGGTTGGCCACGTGGGTTGCGCCGGAGCTCGCGGCAAATCGCGCGCTGGCAGGATTTTACGATCCTATGGCTTACGCGGAGCAGATGGCGAACGAGATCGTCGAGCGCGCGGCAAAAGGACCGCTGCTCTATGCCTATCACGCAACGGCGGCCCATTTTCCCGGTGATCCCGCGTATCCCTATTATCGCCGTTTTGGACTGAGCGCGCTCCCACTAGAAAATCGCCTACGCATGCAGTTCAAGCCCGTGGATGGCACGCCCCAAACCGGCGACGGGGGGGAGGCCCTTTATGACGCATTGGTCTCCGAGGCGGATGCGCAACTGGGGATCGTTCTACGAGCCCTCGAACGCGCCGGGTTGTATGACACCGCGACAATCGTCGTATTCTCAGACCACGGCGAAGACTTTTACGCCGACTTTCCCCGGCTCAAAGGCGCCATGAGTGTACATGGTTCGTTCTTGTCAGAGGATCAGAATCGCATCGTTCTGGCTGTTCGTGCGGGTCAGAAGAAGCGCGGTCCTACCCAGGTTGATTCGCTGGTTCGTTTGCAAGACATTGGTCCTACTTTGCTCGAGCTGAGCGGTCTGTCACCAAAGTTAGGCAGTGCGGAGTCGCTCGTACCCGCACTTGAGAATCGTCCACTGACGCCGCGTTTACTCACGGCGGAGACTACCTTCACGCACGTGCTCCCGAGCGTGTTGTCATCTACGCATTACACGGGGGCGCGCCGAGATTTCGAGGCCTATCACTTATTTCCGAGTGGGCTCGTGGAAGTAGCAGACGAGACGCACGCGCAAATCATGCGTGAAAAGGACGTTGGCGTGTTCGACGGAACGAACTGGCTCGTCGAGTGGCGCAGCGCAGACGGCGCCCTGCATGACCGCTGCAGCGGGGATTGCGCCAGCCTCTCGATTCCCACCGACATCCGTCCCTGACTTAAGCCTCCTAGGTTTGTAGCTTGGCGGGTTGCGTCGTGGCAGACTGCTTTTGCGTATGATTCAACTTTTGCTCACCGAGCTCGGCAAACCTTCGCGCGATGTGTCGATCGATAAATTTCCGGCGATCATCGGCCGTGACGCTACCGCGCAGGTGGTGTTGCAGGACAAGTTCGTTGCCGCAAAACACGTCGAGATAAACGAAGCGGACGGCCGCTACTCGGTCAAAGATTTGGGGTCGCCAAACGGCACGGTGCTCAATGGCACCCGCATCGCACCGAACAAAGCGGAGACCTTGCGCAAAGGTGACAAGCTCGAGCTTGGTGCGTGTGAGATTCGTGTTGTTGCCGACGGTGCAAAAGCGGTTGATTCGCACTTCGTCATCGACCTCGATCGTCCTGCAGAAGACATGTTCTCCGAGTCTGGCCGCCGCATGTATTTACCTGCGCTGCTGGACGTGACGCGCCGCCTGCACGGGCTTCATGATGCGGCCAGCATTTGCAAAGCGGTCAGCGAGCTAGCAATCAAATGGCTCAAAGCCGAGCGTGCCTTGGTCACTTTGATGACCAAGAGTGCAAACGAAGTGGCGCTGCGCGATCAATCGCTCGAACCTCCAACCTATTCTACGACTATCGCCAAGATGGTGATGGAGCAGGGTCGCGCCCTCGTTTTGCGTGACCCTCGCCATGACCCGAGCTTCTCGAACGCGCCTTCTATTGTCCGCGGTGGTGCGTTGTCTGCGATCGCTGTGCCGCTGTGGAGTGGGCTCGGACCTGAAGGGATGCTCTACGTCGACCGCATTCGTGACATGATGCGCTTTGAAGCCGACGATCTAGAGTACGCCATGATCCTCGCTTGTGTGGCTGCGCAGGAGCTAGAAAAGGCGTCGCTCGTGCAGCGCCTTGGAGAGTCAGAGGGTCTCTTGCGCAAAGAGAATCTGCGCCTGCGGCAGAAACTCAGCGAGGACGATCGCACGGGTCCCACGCTGGGAGTCTCGCCAGCCATGGCGCCCGTGCGTGCCATCCTCGAGCAAGTGGGTCCGAGTGATGTAACGATTTTGATACATGGCGAGACGGGTACGGGCAAAGAGCAGCTTGCACGCGCAATTCACGAGCTTTCGTCTCGTGCCGATCAACCTTTTGTTGCCATCAACTGCGGCGCGCTGCCTGAGCAACTGCTCGAGAGCGAGCTGTTCGGCCACAAGAAGGGCGCATTTACTGGCGCCAATGAGGATCGCAAAGGGCTCTGTGAGCTAGCGAGCGGTGGCACGCTCTTGCTCGACGAAATTGGCGACATGCCGCTCTCGGTCCAGGTGCGTATGCTCCGCGTATTGCAAGAAGGCGAAGTGCGCGCGGTTGGCTCTGACAAACCACGCAAAGTGGACCTGCGCGTGATCAGCGCAAGTCACAAGGATCTAGAAGCAGAAGTGGCGGCCGGGCGTTTTCGCCAGGACTTGCTCTATCGCATGAATGTTGTCGTGATTGAGCTGCCACCACTGCGTGCACGCCGAGAAGACGTGCCGCACTTGTGTGCACTGTTCATTGAACGCTTCAACGAGAAGTACAAAAAGAAGGTGCGCGGCATCAGCAACGAAGCCATCGATTTGCTGTACCGCCATCCCTTCCCCGGCAACATTCGCGAGCTCGAGAACGAGATTCAGCGTGCGCTGGTGCTCTGCCCGAATGATGGTGTCATTACGCCAGATCTCCTCTCGCCCAAGATCTCACGCCAGCCCGAGTCGCCAGCGCAAGCGAGCGCCATGACCTCGTACCATCTCAAAGATGCGGTGGGTGAGTTCGAGCGAAGCTTCATTCTGCGGGCGCTCGCCGAGAACGACAATCACAAGGAGAAAACGAGCAAAGCGCTGGGTCTCACGCGCCAAGGCTTGTTCGAGAAGATGCGCCGCCTGGGTCTCACTGAGCGTGAAGACGAAACTTGAGCGAGGTCGATCGCTACAAGCTGGGTGAGCTACTCGGCACGGGCGCCACGTCGGAAGTGTTCATCGCCACCGACCAGAAGCTGCGTCGAGAGGTGGCGTTCAAGCGCCTCCTAGACAACGTCGCCGAGGATCAGACCGTTCGTAAGAGCTTCCACCGTGAAGCGCAGGCGCTTGCCAAACTGCGGCATAAGAACGTCGTCGCCGTGCATGACTATTCTGGTCCTGAGTCGGCCACCTTGTACCTCGTCATGGACTTGGTGCGCGGGAAGAACCTTGCTGCGTGGTTCGAAAAACGCGGCAAGCTCGATGAACCCATTGTCTGGGCGATGCTTCACGAGCTCGCAGGTGCGCTCGAAGCGTGCCACGCGCAAGGTGTGATCCATCGCGACCTCAAGCCAGAGAACGTCATCGTCAATCCTACGGGGCGTCTCATCCTGGTAGACTTTGGTGTGGCGCGTTCTTACGACGCGGCAGATGGCGCCGTGGGCTCCGGTGTTGGCACACAAATGATGGGCACGCCCGACTTCATGTCACCAGAGCAGGCAACCAGCAGCGAGCTCACCGGCGCGAGTGATGTGTTCTCGCTGGGCAGCGTGCTGTACTTCATGGTGAGCGGGAAAAAACCGTTCGAAGCCGAAGGCGTGCTTGCGACCCTCAAGAAGATTGCGGCAGGGCAGGTGACACCGATCAAGCAGCTCAGGCCGGAGCTCTCGGAAGCCTTGGCCTCGTTGCTCACAAAGTGTCTTCAGCCTGATCTCACGCAGCGTCCGAACGCGAAGGATCTTGCAGCTGCGGCGCGTAAGCAGTTGCAGACGATGGAGCAGAAGGCAGACGCGTTGCTGGCCGATTGGGTGTCAGCCGGGGCGCAAGGCCTCTCCGCCACCGCGAAGATCAAAGAGATCGATCGTTTGTTCGTTCAGCTCGGTAGCGCGCTCGCCAAAAAAGATCGTGTTGCGGTGAAAGTGGCGCGCAAACGCATTCTGGAGATCGATCCCGATAACGAAAGTGTGTTCGAGCTCCGCGCGCCTGAGCCGCCGCGAAACACGGTTGCAGATGCGCCCAAAACGGTGCTCCTCAACGAATCACCCGCGACCATGTTCACTGTGCAAACCAAGCCCAGTCTTGGGTGGATTGCGCTTGGTTTTGTGGTGGGCGTGCTGATCGGTGGCGCCGTGGTGTTTGCGGTATTGAAGCTTAGCGCGGCTTCCTAAAGCTGTTTCCCAGTCCAGACGTTTACTGCAGCGGCATCGCGCTACGATGAAGCTGACCGAGAAATACCGTTCCGTGGTCTACAATGAGATCGAGTGAACGGATGCGTCGCCCGCCTAGATCGATGTCGTTAGGATCCAATTCGTAGCGCATCCATCCGGTTGTGACTGGGAAGGAGCGTTCAATGGTTTCGCCGGTGTCTGTCGTGACGAGCAAGATCAATGCGTAAGGTTCGCCCTGCGCAGGATCGATATAGGCGTCGAGTCCCCAGCGCTCGTACGAGTGCAAGTTTGGATCGTCGAAAGCAAAACGCCGATCTCGCGAATCGAACAGGCGATGAATGGTGGAAGCGAAAGGCGATCCACATTCCGGCATCGTCACGTCGCGGTCACCTTGTAAGTAGTCCGGAAGATAAGCGTCTTCGAAAGCGGATGTCTCGATGACGGGGCGCGGGAAACAAAGCAGCAGTTGGTCGAAGAATGACTGGCGTACATCCCACGTTATGACGTCGACGATTTGCTGGTCGAATGCCGGGCACATGGGATTGCGGAGGAAGGGGTCGGACGCAGCGTAGTAGCCGAGGCCTCCCTCGGTTTTCTCGTCGATGAGACCATCGCCGTCGTCATCTACATTGTTGCCAACGCATTCAGGCTTGCAAGCTTCGCCGCATGCGGCGCTGCATCTCGTCGCGAGCACACACGCGTTTAGCGTCACCTGCGGAAAACAGATGCCCGCGATGAAATCACACCGCTCCGACGCGTCGCAGTCACCGTGATTGCCGCAGTGTCTTGGCTCTGGTGCGGCGGGCGCATCGCAGTCTCTG
>JBIKMD010000338.1:0-5544 GCA_044359465.1 Myxococcota bacterium | reverse complement strand
GCAGCAGTCGCCACGCTGGTTGCAGGTTGGGTCGCACCAGCAGTACAGCATGCCAAGCTCAACCAGACCACACGAGAGTGCATCTGCGGTGTCGCAGGATAGCCACGCCGCGTGCCGGTAGAATGGGGACTTTTGATAGTTCTCCGTGTCTATGAATGACTGCTGCAAGGTGCCAATGCATTGGGTTCCGGTCCACCGGAAACTGGTCTTTTCGACCACATCGTTGGGGCTGACCGGGGGGGTGGGGGGTGCTTCGCGCTGTCTCCGAGCCAATTCTTCGCATTGTTGCTGGGCCGACGTGGGCTGTGGAGGCGGCGGCATCGCCGCAGGCACTTGTTGGCTGGCGGATCGCTTTTGGTTATCGTTCGGACCCACGCATTCGATACCAAACAGCAGAGAGGGTGTCGTCGACGCTTGGAAAGTCCATATTTCCCTAGCGCCGGTAACCGTGGCCCCCATGCCGTTGCTGATGCGGTCTTTGATGGCTGGACCAGGGATCGACCTGCCGTCGTAGGTCGCCGTGCAGCGATGAGCGCCGCCTCCACCTTGGATCAGTACCGTCGCTCTGGCCATCGTTCTGTCGACGATGATCGACTGGATTTCGACCGCGGTGACGGGCCCCGCTGGCTGAGCCCACACCTGCGCGTAAGAAGTGAAAGAGAGAAACACGAGGAACACGCCGAGCTGACAAGAACTTCGCATGGCCCCCCGGGTCACATGACGTCTGCGCGAAGCACAAGCGCGTTCAGCCTGGGTTTTGCGCGTTGACGTCTTTTCGGTGGCGGTTGACGTGTAAAAATAGAAGCTGGAGCGGACTGTCGTTAGTTCGAGATGGTTTGCATGCGCCGTCAGCGCTTTGGGTCTACTCGCATTCTGCGCGCGGACGCGGTGCAATGCGTGTTCTCATGAGCTGAACGAGCCAAAGCGCTAGTAGCGCGCCTAACGCGTCTGCGCCGTGGCTCGCATCGCAGCCTCTTTTGGCGGGCACTGGCGGCGGCTCCACCGCTTCTTTGGCTTCGCAGGCATCGCCAATACCGTCTCCATTGTCGTCGCGTTGATCTTCGTTACGTGCGGCAGGGCAATTGTCACATGCGTTGCCCACGCCGTCGCGGTCGTCGTCGCGTTGATTCGGGTTCGAGGTGGCAGCGCAGTTATCACATCCGTCGCCAGCGCCGTCAGCGTCCGTGTCTGCTTGCGATGGGTTTGCGAGGATCGGGCACACGTCGAGCTCGTTGCGCACCGCATCAGCATCAACGTCTCCGCGCGTGCACATGCGCACGATGCTCGTGCTCGTGAGTGTTTGGTTGAGTGTGAGATAGAGCTTTTTCGCGTTGGCATCATAGGAAGCCAGATAGTCGGTGGTGGCAACACCGTTGATGCTGACGTCCACTTCCGTCGTATTGTGCAGTGCGATGATCGGTTTGTGATAGCGTTCTGCGCCGAGCTCGAACACAAGCGAGATGCACGGATTGCCCGGGTTGGCCTCCGCTTCCCATAGCCGATAAACGTGATTGTAGCCGGGTGGGGAGAGGCTGCGAACCGGTGTGTTCCCAGTGCCGTCGGGTGCGTATCTGACGAGGTCACCGGACGAAGCGCTCACGGTGAAGGTGCTGTGGATTGCCTCTGTTTCGCGAAGCAGATTTTTTGCGCCCCCGTCCGTGTGTTTGCCAATGTGCATCGCAAGCGAATAGTTTTGGTACCCGGGGAGCGAACCAAACCCACCATCGATCGCGCCAAAAGGTGATCCCCACGTGAGCCGTTTGGATTTGTAGTTGTCGTAGTAGTTGAGTTGATACGCGAAGAAGCTGCCTTTGAGCGCCGCATTGGGATAGGTCGGTAGTTGATTACCAGACGCTTCGAAACCGTCATTGAACCCGGACCCCGCCTGGCGTCTTGCATACGTTTCGGTTTGAACAAACGCAGCTTCTGCATCACTCTGTGCGTTGTCAGTCCACATCCAAACGAACGGGATGGTGTTCGTTCCCGAGTACGTCCATGCATTCATATCCGTCGTGAGAAAGGTTCGCGTGTCGCCCCAGCTTTGCCCATCTGGCCCTCCATCACCGCCTGCCCAATCGGTCACCTGTCGCGACTGCGACGCCGTGAACAAACAGTAGGGTGCTCGATTGTCATTTTGAAACGGGTCGTCGTTGGCGATGAACTCACGTGTCGCGTCGATCGAAATCGCGTAGATGACGTGATCGAAGCCGTCTGCAAAAAACCAGTCGATTGTAACGTCAACAGACTTTCGGTCGTCGCTCTGTCCGCGGATGAGTGTGGTGTACTGCTTGAAGCTGACTCTATAAATGAGATGCGAAGGACCGACGAAACGTGGGCCTTGTACAAAATCATGACCATCACGCTTGTGCGTGGTCGCTGCAAAACTGCCGGTGACGTACGGATTGACTCCGCCCGTTTGCGAGTAGTGCATGTGAAAAACGGTGCCGCCCCAGCCTTGCGTATTGCCTGCGTTGATGCCGGCGGGGTCTTCTGCCGATACGATGCGTTTGGCGCTAGCATCCGGTTGCCACGACAGGCGCGTCACATAGCCTTGGATCTGCGGAAAAACGGGATTGGGATAAACCTTCGCGAAGTCCATCTCGCGAACGAGACCCTTTGAGTCGAGCCAGCTCACACGATCGATTGCAGTGAAGCCATTTACGCCTGGCACGTCAGGCGTGAGGGTCGCCGCGAGCGCTTTTGCGCTACACAGCGCAATGCAGGCGAAGATGAGCGTGCGTGACATAGGCGGATTTTACCGCGAACTCAGAGGAATACGCGCGGGAGTTGCGGGATTTTGTCCTTCTTTGAAAATCTGGAGCTCGGTGACACCGGAGGTGGCATTGGCCAATTGCGCGGGAGGCAGAGGATGGTGGTTGCGTCCACTTGAGCTGCAGCCGTTGTGGACCTAGGACACCGGGCGTGCGCGTGTTTCCCTTCTTCATCTTGCTTGCTTGCAACACAGCTTCGCCGTGGACCAATGCGCCGCAGCTATTTCCTGAGCGTCAGAACCACGCGGTCGTCACTAACGGCAGCGTGGCGTTCGTTGTCGGCGGCGTATCGGCGTCCGGCGTCACGCTCGATTTGTTCGCGTCCTATACGCCACCAAAAGTGATTCCGGGTGGTTGGACCGCGCTCCCTGCGCTACCCGTGGCGTTGCATCATGCGAATGTCTGCGCGCTCGGCGACAACGTCTTTGTGCTTGGCGGATTCAACGCCTTGGGGGCTGACAGCATTTGCCTTCGCTACTCGATCCCCTCCCAAGTCTGGTCCGAGTGCACAAGGGGCAGTCAGCGCGCTGCTGCAGCCTGTGTGGTTGCGGGTGAGCGCCTGTATCTGTTTGGCGGCGTGCGCGACGATGCCGTCGTCGCTGATGCTCAGGAATACGATCCTGCGACCGACACCTGGCGCGAGCTTCCCCAGTTACCGGTCGCACGCAGTCATATGGGGGCAGTGTTTTTGCGCGGGCAGCTTCATGTGATTGGTGGGCGTACGACAGGGCTGGTGCCTACGGGTCGCGTCGACACCTATGATCCTGTGACACGCACCTGGTCTGAGGGACCAAGAATGCTGGTTCCGCGATCGGACTATGCGATCAGTTCCGACGGCGTCACTGCCCTGATCTTTGGCGGCGAAGGCAATAGTTCCGATCCTCTTGGGATTTTTGCGGCTGTTGAACGTTACGATGGCGCCGTGTTCACGCGTTTGGCTGACATGCCGCACGCGCGTCATGGAATGGGCGCTGCCTACATTGTGACGGAACTAAAAGAAGAGATCGTGATTAGTGGCATCAAAGTGGAAAGAACGGTTCTGAGTAGAAAAGAAATCTTCCTACCAGGTGGCGCCGAGATCGCGGGGGTGGCGCCAACGAGCCACCACGATTTTCTAACGCAGTAGCCGGGGTCCTGTTTGACATTGCACACAGCGCTTCGACAGCCTGACATTTGCCCAAAAGTAGAGGTCAAGCACACGCAACCAACTTGGCGCTCAGACGAGAAGTGTCAGTATGAGCTTCACCTTAACGGCAGCAGTTCGTCACGCTCGCAACACGCAGACTGAAGCGGAGGCACGTGGCGTCATCACGCGCTCAGAAGCCCTCGCTATCCTTCGCGAAGCACGCAGCAACGGGATCCCCGAGTCTCGCCTGCGGAGCGCGCTTGGTAGATCCTACGTCGCGCCACTAGCCGTCGCTACGAGCGGAATTGGTATCGGCAGCTTCTCTCTGAGCGCAGGTTACAGCGTGTTGCGTTGCAGTGTCGTGTTGAACGGCTCCGCAGGTAGCGTGAGTGTCACCTTCGCTGCGTGGTCAGAAGGCGCGACGGCGCACATGCGGACGCTGGCATTCTCGCGGCTCGTCGAGATGACCTACGGTCTCGAGCGGGGCTCGGACCTGCGAACGATCTTGGCGCAGCCAGAGCTGCGCGCGCTGCAGGCTGAGTTCATGGACGCTGCCGTGACTGGTGCCGTTCATCACTTTCAATTTCCGCCGTTGCTCACCGGCAGCTAGCGCTTCGAATCGCTCGGGACGTCTTTGAAGAGCCCAAGCGGATCTCTCGCTGTTGTATACAAATGTAGCGTTGCCGTATGAGCGAGTGCTACATTTTGTCACGATGCGTATGGGCGTCCGTCGAGATGTCTGGTGAACGAGTGAGCGCACACGCCGCCGGATCACCGCGTATCGGTTTCAAACTCGACGATGCGCGCTATGAGCGGCACCGAACGCAGGCAGACAAAACGCAGGCCATGATCGCCATTGCGATCATTGATTTGGCGCTTCTGTTTTATATTCGCAATGACTACCTGCTGCTCGGCAAGACCAGTGCGTTTTTTGTCCTCGCAGCCATTCGTGTGTCGAACGCGTTAGTTGGCGCCGCCTGTATTGTTATCATGGCGCGGAGCAAACGCCTCTTCGTTCATGACCGCGCACTCGGTGCGGCTCTTTTTTCGATTGCGATCGTTAGTCTGAGCGTCGTCGACTCGCGCTTCAAAGCAGGCGAGTATCAAGGCTCCATCGCCAACCTTGCGCTCGTCGCAGTGTTGTACTTCGGCCTGCGCGGAGCGCTTTGGCACCGCGGAATGGTTGCAGTTGCGGTGTCCTGCGCAGCGCTGGCTGTGATGATGAGCCCAGCGGCTAACGTGACCGTCGTAGCGCGGCTGTCGATTGTCATCACCTTCGTTGCCATGAATGCGCTCGGGTTAAACGCTGCGCGCACCTTCGAGCGCTACCGGCGTACGACCTTTGAAGCGCAGCGGCGTGAACGCAAAGCGCGCGCGCAGGCGGAGGCGCTGTCGCTCGCGCGCAGCTCGTTCTTGGCCATGATGAGCCACGAGTTTCGAACGCCCATGAATGCGATTGTCGGTTTGTCTGAGCTCTTGCATCGCTCGGGGCTACCCGCAGAGCTGCGTGAGCACGCCATGACCATCCACGAGAGCGCTACGGGCTTGCTCGCCCTACTCAGCGATGTACTCGATTTTGCGCGCATTGATGCGAACAAGGTGTCGCTCAAGATCACATCCTGTGATGTGCGCGAGTTGGCGACCTCG
>JBIKMD010000479.1:0-4705 GCA_044359465.1 Myxococcota bacterium | reverse complement strand
AACGCCACCGTTGGTAGAGGATCGTCGTCGACGATGGTCAGGGTCGATGTGGCATTCGCAAGCGCTGCGTTGTTTGCGTTGCTGAGCGTGAGCGCAAACGTTTCGTCGTCTTCGGACAAGTTATCGTCGCGCAGCGCAATCCACGCGCTGTTGACTGTCTGCGCGACACCAAAGTGAAGACTTCCTGCGAGCGCCGTGAAATCAGGCGCTGTCGCAGTGCCTGGTGTGGTGGCGTAGTCTACGTCTGAGAAACCGGCGTTGTTGCCGCTCCGGGTGACAACCGCTTGCACAAAACCAGCGCTTTCGACGGCGCTGCCATCACGCGCGACAAGCGCGGTCGGGCCATCGTCATCGAGAATGGTGACGACGGCGCTACTGATGCTCAACGTGGCGCCAGTTGCGTTTGCGAGCACAACGGAGAAGCTTTCGTCCGACTCGATGATCGCGTCGTCGAGCATTGTTGCTGCGATGGTTTGCACGGCTTCTCCGGCCGCGAAGCTCACGGTGCCTGCGCTCAGCGTGAAGTCCGTACCCGCCAATGCAGTGCCACTGAGTGCTGAGAAGTCCGCGCTAGCTGTCCCGCTGTTGTCGCCAGAGCGCAGCACCGTGAAGTTCGCCGAACCTTGGTTCTCCGAGGCAAAGCTGCTCGAAACGATGGTCAGGTCTGAAGTTGCCGCGTCGTCGTCAATCAGCGTGACGCGCGCTTGTGTGGTCCAAAGAATGGCGTTGGTAGCGCCGGAGAGTTGTACGAAGAAGAACTCGTTCGGCTCAATCACCGCGTCCGCAATGAGTGGCACCAAAAACGTTTGCGTGAGATCGCCTGGATTGAAAGTAAGGACACCAGAAGTGGTGTCGTAGTCAGAGGTCAGTGCGCTGCCCGCAGCTGTCGCGTAAGCCACCGTGACCACTTTTGCGCTGGCTTCAGTGAGTAGCACAGACACGGTCGCAAACCCGGCGCCTTCGCTGACAAAGACATCGTTTACGGACAAACCAGGAAGACCGTCGTCATTCAGAATGGTGATCGTCGCTTGCGGGGTGGTAAGGCTAGCTCCCGTCGCGTTGCTGAGATTGAGGTCAAAGGTCTCGTCCGGTTCGTTAGTCGTGTCTGCCGTCAGCGGAACGACCACCGGCTGCAGAAACACGCCTGACGCAAATGTTAGAGTCGTGTTCACAGCGCCAAAGTCGCTGGCGTCGGCTGTTCCTGCTGCGGTGGCAACGTCTACGCGCGTTTCCGCGGTGTTCGCGCCACTGCGAATGAGGGTGACGCTCGCAAAACCGGTGTCTTCGGCGCTGCTGACATTGGTGGTGCTCAGCGCGGTTGGCCCGTCGTCATCGACGAGCGTGGCGGTGCCTTGTGCAACGCCGAGCGTGGCGCCGCTTTCGTTCGTGAGCATGAGCGCGAAGGTCTCGAGTGCTTCGATGTCTGAGTCATTCAGCAGGGTAATGCTGACGGGCTTCGCAACTTCTCCACTAAGGAAGGTCAGCGTGCCGCTCGCGGCCACATAGTCGAAGCTGGAGAGTGCCGTGAGATCGTTTGTTGCAAAATCGACGGTCGCGCCATTGCCATTGGCGCCCGCGCGCCAAACCGTAAACGTCGCTACGCCTCCCCCTTCAGAGACGATGATGTCGTCTATGCCAAGTGTGGTTTGTGTGCTGTCGTCATCAATGATTGTCGCGAACCCCGCGGCGGTGCCGAGCACTGCAACCGTCTTGACGGTTTCCCCCGGGAGAAAGGTGACGGTGCCAGTGGTCGCCGTGAAGTCCTGACCGAGGGCCGCGCTGCCACCAATCGCCGCGTACGAAACGCTGACAGTCTTGGCGCTCACTGCTGATAAAGTCACCGGAAATGCTGCAGTCGCCGCACTCTCACTCACGAAGCCAGCGTTGCTCACGCCCACAATAGGCTCGGCATCATCGTCAGTGATTGTGATCGTCGCCAGCGACGTGGCGCCAAGTGTTGCGCCGGTGACGCTCGCTAAGCTGACGCTCAGTGTTTCGTCGTCCTCATCCAGCGCATCGTCGACCAAGGTCAGCGTGAGTGTGACACTTTGAGCGCCCGCAGGAAGGGTGAGGGTCGTTGGGAGACTCACGAAGTCTGCGGCGGACGCAGTGCCGCCATAAGCGAGTGTCACAGTCAGCGCGTTTCGCCGAACGAGGTCCGTCGACAAAGTCAGCGTGACGGTACCGGCGTTCTCACCGGTTGATTGCATGGCCGTCGTCCAGGTGAGCGTCGGTATGATGGGGCAGATATCAATGGGGCTCGTGGCTTCGCTGACACAATTGTCGACGGAGGTGGCACTCACGGTCGTGGTGTAGGGGCCGTCGCCCGCAAAGGTGTAGGGCGCCGGGTCACTGCCGCTAGCATCAATAGTTCCATCGCCGTCGAAGTCCCACGCGACGTTTGCGCCATCACTTGTCGCTGCGAAGTCGACGACGCCAAGTGCGCAAGTGTCGCCGCGATCTCGGATGATGCTGAGGGCAGGCAGCGCCAGTACGCTGACGGTCACACTCGTTGTCACAGTCTCGCCACTGGGTAGACGCGCCGTCAAAGTATAGACGTAGTCGCCCGCAGGGGCGCCAGAGAAGGTTGGTTGCGCAACATCAGTGGCGCTCAAGTAGTCGGCGGGCTGCCATGCGTAGGACACAGTGTCGCGCGGGGCTGCGCCCAGCGTCGCCTGCGCGCCAAGACACACGCGCTGGTTCGCGCCCGCTGTCGCACCGTTCAGATTCATGCTGCCACTGCCAACATCACTCGGATCCGGCGGTGGGGCTTCGCCCGTGTCACTCTGATCAAAGGCAGTAGGTGGCCACGCCCCGCAGCGGCAACCTTGCGGTGCACCGATCGCAAATAGAACGACGAGACCTAGACGCGTGCGTTTGGTCAAAAGAGCCCCCGAACCTAAACGGTATCCCCACCGGCCAGGCGCCGCGTGACGCGAATCACGGGACGCCGGAAATCCCGTTTTAGAGCACAGCAGGCGGCCGCGCACGTTTACGCTGAGGGGGGCAATCGCTTTAGCTGACGCGTTCGCTGCTCGTCTCTGCGCCGACGCGTGATTGCCAGCGCGGGAGCGCCGTTTCTAAGCTCATGCTGGCAAATCCTGCTTTTCCAGTAGCCTTCACTTCGTACATGCTGTGGTCCGCAAGGCGCAGCAGCGTCTCGAAAGAGGCGGGCAATCCCTCGGTGGAAACGGAGCCTAGGCTGAAGCTCACCGAGAAACCCGCGTCTAATGTTGCGGCTCTTACGGCGCTCAGTGCCCTCGCTAGGACGGCTTCTGCCGCGACGCGTGGCGTGCGTGGCAGCAAGATTGCAAATTCGTCGCCACCGAGTCGACCAACGGCGTCGCCACCCCGGAGGGCACCTCGCAGCGCACATGCAACCACTTTGAGAAGCTCGTCCGCTTTCAGGTGACCGAGCGTGTCGTTGACGTGTTTGAAATTGTCCAGATCCAAATAGGCGACGGTCACCGAAGAGGCATCACGATGTGACGATGCTAGCTCGCGCTCCGCGAGCTCGTGTAGTGCACGGGCATTCCACAATCCGGTGAGATGGTCGACCCTGGAGTTTTTCGTTTCGCGGGCGAGCGCTGCCGAGACGGCGCTGAACATGATGCAACTCGCCGCCAGGAAGAAAAAGAGGGTGAGCGTATTGGAGATGGCGAAAACCGGGTGTGAGTAGCTGTGACCGCTATACGCGTCGGCCATCAGCCACACGCCAGCGCTGATCGCGCTCAGAGCAAGAGAAGAGGCTCTGCTCGCCTTCCACGCAAGCAAACCGCAGGGGATCAGATACAGAATCTGAATCGACAGATCGATACCAGTTGCGGCGTCGAGCACGCCAATGAGCGCCACGATGAGGGTGGCCACGAGCGAGATACGCAGCGTGTTCACCGGCGAGGTCGCTTGCCCGTGCGCGCTCAGTCGAAACCAAAGGGCCAGCGTCTGCGCCTGGCTCGGGGTGTCCGATTCTGACCGCTCAGGCGTGAGGGGCGTAGTCGGAAGATCGGGTTTCATGGTGGAGCGCACGAGTCACCTCTCACAAGAGTTTGCCCTGGAGTAACGCTCTCAAATAGAAGATAAATATTGAATGTAATTTCTGGTTTTTGGAACTATGTGCTGCGCCGATGAATGCGCGTGGACAGTCATCGACCTAGAAGCGACCTGTGATGAGCACCACCGGATTCCGCGCGAAGAGACAGAGATTATCGAGATTGGCGAGGTCCATGCGGCGCTCGTTTTTGCGATGGCGCTCACCCAGCTCGCTGCTTTCGTCGAAGGCAAAAGATGCGCTTTTTGTTCGTGGGGAGACTACGACAAAAATCAACTCGAGAGGCAGGCGGCAGGCGCACCGCGGGATTGATGACGCGAGACACATCGCGCGACTACTGGCGGCGCTAAAACGTGCAGCAGCGTTTACCCTGGCTGCGAAAGTTGGAACACGCTGGTCGAAGAGCGCGCCACCAAGTCTGGTGCGCCAGAATCCGCAAAAAGCACAGCGAACTTGGTACTGCTCAGCGAGGCGCCACTGCAGGCGGAACAAAAGGAACACCGCATTTCTACCGGGCTGAGTGAGCTCGACCGCGTGCTCGGAGGTGGGCTCGTTCAAGGATCGATCGTCCTCCTCGGCGGTGAACCGGGCATGGGCAAATCGACGCTGCTTTTGCAGGCGCTAGCGAACACGCCCGGCGAAAGCCTCTATGTGAGC
>JBIKMD010000478.1:0-4706 GCA_044359465.1 Myxococcota bacterium | reverse complement strand
TCACTGTACCCAGCGCAGACGAGTGCGGCTACTTGCTTTTCGCGAGCAGACAAAACGCGTGAAGCAGACTCTGCTGCCAAGACATTATGAGTTTCGCTGCCCACCGTTTCGGCACGCGCACCGCAAGACGACGCCAAGTCGAGCGCGGTTTCGAGTGTGTGCGATGCAATTGCGCACACATCCTGCAAGCGCAGTCTCACGGTCGATGCATCTTCCGTTGAATGCACACGCAGCGAGATGGCTCCGAGCGTGACTGCGTTGCTGGTGAGCAACTTGACCGTCACCACGTCACTTGCAGCCTCGAGCACGGCTTGCGCACCGTCACTCGTTGTCGCAGCGCCTTGCGCCAGCGCGTCAGGCGCGCAGGTGATCACCACAGAGCGAGCGACTTCGTGTGCGGAAGCAAGTGAGCATGCGAGCGCCGCGCGCCACTGAGCAGCGGGCAGCGGGTTCGATGCAACGAGCAAGGCGTCTTCCCATCCACTCATACCTTCGTCGCATTGTAGCGCAAACTCGCGACGGATAAATTTTTCGAGAGGAGGATTTCAAATGCGTGTTTCAACTAGGTGGGTGCTCGGACTTCTTTGTGCGACGCTCGCGACGTCGCAAGCGCAAGCTTCCGGACCTTTCGTCATAGGACCTTACGTAGCTGCTGAGTTCTCGCAGGGATTCGCCATTCACGGTGTTGGAGGTGACCGCACGTTGTTGTTCGCCGTACAGCCTTCGTTCTCTGCCACGCGGCCTCGCGGTGTGCACATCGCGCGCCGTGCCGACGGGCGTGACCTAGGCGAGCTACCGGCGCCGCCAGGTGGGTTCGGGACGCCGCTCTCCATCAAGATCGAAAGCTTTCGCAACCAAGGCCCGCTACGCACGAGTGGCACGTTCGTATTGCTCGACAACGTGGTGCCGCCAGCGCTCGCAGGAACGTCCGCGGTCAAGATCTACCGCTACGCGTACAGCTATTCACCTGCAGCGGGTTTCTCGGCGACTTTGTTGTCTACACATACGCCGCCGCTCAACACGCAGCCGCCGACAGCGCTACCCAATGGCACGGTGTATCCCGGTTCGATTGCGTTGCTCCCAGGTGGTGGCCTGGTGATGACGGACAACTTCACGGGTGCGCTCTGGGTGTCAGACGCTTCTTATGACTTATGGAGCATGGCGCTCATCGATCCGCGCCTCGGTTTTGGTCCTGGGGATGACGTCGTCGGTATTGCACGCGCGCAAGGCGGCGGTACGCGTCCCTACACGCTGCGGGTCCCAGGTCCTCCAGGTGGGCCTCCCATTTACCCCGGCGTGCACTCCGTCACTTACGCTGCGATCACAGATGAGGTGGCCTTCGTTCGCACCGCGACGCCTGGTGGTATTTACGCGATTAGCCGTACCGCGCTCCTCGATGCGTCCGTTCCTCCGTTCTTCAAAGGCGCAGCCATGCGGGAAGTGGTGGCTCCGACCGTGGGCCTCAGCGATCTCACGGACGGTCTCGACTACGATCGTTTTCATCCGACGAGCCCATGGCTCTATTGGCAGCGTGCGCCCTCGGACGTCGCAGGCGGCGGCTTCAACACACTTCGCCGTGTGAACCTGCAAACCGGCGCTGTACAAACCGTCGCGAAATCGAACGAGGTCTTTGATTGGGCGAATGAGATCTCCGTCTTGCCCTCACCGTTTGGTGTGCTTGATGACGTGCTTCCACTCACCTGGATCGTGAGCTCGGTTGGCCAAGAGCACAACAACCCAGACGTCAACGTGCTTCTCGGAGGCGTGCCTACCTACGTGAATCCCTCGCTCATGCCCGTTACGATCATCGATCGTCGCTAACGCGTCAATTCCACTTCCGCCATTCGCGTTCGTAGTAACGCACGAGCACTTGGTTATCCAAGCGGTTCACTTCTGCGTCTACGCGCGCCATATCTGCCGAAAATACGAACATCCCCGCGAGTAGCTCCGGGGTGAGATAGCGCAGTCCTTCAGGCACCTGCGTCGGTGCATCAAAGGGCTTCAGCTTGGCGAGCGCGAAGCCCCACACGCCAAAGGAGGGTACGGTCGTATGGTAAGGGCGTACCGAGAATCCCGCCGCTTCCATGGTCTCCACCACGCACCAGAACGAACGGCGAGCGAAGAGCGGCGACGTGGTTTGTACGGCTACCGCTGCATCCGGCGCTAGATGCGCTTTGAGCAAACGGTAAAAGCGTGTTGTGTAGAGCTTTCCGAGCGCAAAGTTGTTCGGATCTGGGAAGTCGACGATCGCCGCGTCGAAACAGTGCGAACGACTCTGCGCGCACGTGGGTTGATCTTCCAGCCAGATCATCGCGTCGGTGTTCACCACCTCCACGCGCGAATCGTCGAACGAATGCTGGTTCAAGCTCGCTAGAATCGGCAGCTCACGCGAGAGCTGCGTCATGGCTGGATCCAAATCGACGAGGGTGATGTGTTCTACGCTTTTGTGCTTCAAGATCTCGCGAAGTCCCAGCCCATCGCCTCCGCCGAGCACCAGGATGCGTTTTGGCTGCTCCGTAGACGCGAGCACTGGATGGACCAACGCTTCGTGGTAGCGATACTCATCCGCGGACGAGAACTGCAGGTTGCCGTTGAGGAAGAGCTGAAAGCCTGCCGGTCCTCGCGTGACGACAATGCGCTGGTAGGGCGTGTTCTTGGCGTGGATCACGTCATCGACGAAGAGTGAGTCTTCAGCAAGTGAGGTGAGCGCATCCGCTTTGATCATCCCCACGAGCAGCAGCGTCATGACCAGCGCACCACGAATGCGCAGCGGCGTGACTGACCCTTTGATCAGCGGCTTCATGAGCCAGGTGCCCCAGAGGCCTACGCTGGCATTGAGCATGCCAAAGATCAGTGAGGTGCGAACGAGACCAAGCTTCGGCACGCAGAAGAGCGGGAACAGAAGCGACGCGAACAACGCGCCAATGTAGTCGAAGGTGAGCACACGCGAGACGAGGGACTTGAAGTCCAAGTTGTCCTTCATGATCCGCATCAGTAGGGGGATCTCCAGGCCAACGAGCGTGCCAATCGCGAAGACTTCGCCGTACAGAATGATCGAAAAGTACGACAGCTTAGCGAAGCTCAAAAAGAGCAGAGGCGCCGAGATGCCGCCGAGCAGCGCCACAGAAATCTCGACGTCGATGAAGCGCCGCGCGAGCTCCTTATCGAGAAATCCACTGAGCCATGCGCCCACGCCGAGCGCAGACAAGTAGATCCCGATGATCAGCGAGAACTGGGTGATCGAGTCGCCCAGCACGTAGCTCGCGAGTGTGCCGCTCAGCAGCTCGTAGACGAGCCCGCAGGTGGCAACGACCAAGACGTTGAGGAAAAGAAGCGGCGCCCTATCCATGAATGGCGGCAGAGACGATCAGCGCAATGCCGATGATCACCGAGCCCATGACAATCGCGAGCGCCGAGTTTTGGTCCTCTTCGATCTCCTTGCGGATTGAGAACGGAATCACCTTCTCCATGATCTTGAACGCGATCGCGAAGAAGACGAGACCGATGAGCACGAAGATCAGCGTGAACACTGCCGGTTTGATGAGCCCATCGAGAAGCATCACTTTCCTCCTTGGTAGCCTGAGTGCCAAAAATGAAACGAACGATAACCGCCGGACGCGCTGCGCACGTCTGCGGGAATGACTTGTCTTTCGGGCGGCGCGCTGCAGCCGTTCACTGCGCCGTAAGCGTACAAGATGAACACGAGCAGCACATTTCCGATGTAGAAATTTTTAAACATCGCTCACTCGCTCGAATAAGGGCTGTAGTCGCTGGTTTTCCACCGCCGCACATCGAACGCGTAATTGCGAATCAAGGTGATGAACGGGATCAGCGAGATGCCAAGAAACGCCAAGAAGAATAAACCAAAGTCTGGCACGTCTTCTTTCACCTGCACGCTCACGCGCACCGGCGATTGGTATTGCTCCCACTGCGTTTCGACGCGCAGCGAGTAGTTGCCAGCAGGGAGCTTCGGAAACGAGAGCACTTTATCTCGCGAGCCCTCGCTCCAAGATTCGCCGTCATCAACGCCTGAGTAGTACTCGAGCGGCGCATCGAACTCCTGCACGAGCCCCGTCTCGTTGTTGATGAGATCGCCCTGAACATAGACCCAGGTATTGTCGACGGGCGCGCTGAGGGTGACCTCCACGTTCCCATCGCCTTTCATCTCGAAGGGCTCGCTGAAGAACACGGCGGTTGCCTCATTGCTCTTCACTGGCTCCATCTCGATGGTGTTCTTGAATAGCTCACGATCCGCAGAACCCATGGCGAGCAGCAACCATAAACCCACCAGCGCAAGAGAAGCGCGCCTCCATAGCTTGAAGATGGGTTTGTGAGGGAACAATTGATTCGGTGCGATGCCTTGAGGCGTGCGAATCGTCTTGAGCTTGAACGCTGTTTTGACCGCATCCGCTTCGACGTAGGTAAGCCTCGTCCAGTTGATTTCGGAGCCAGTGGCGTAGGTCGCCTCTTCGTAGGAGATCATGTACGGCGGCCGAATGAAGTCGCTCGACTTCGCCGTGTCGCCCTCATTAACCTGCCAATAGAACTCGCCGTACACACCGTCGACGCGCGGTTTGCCGTCTTGAAAGAGGCGATACGAGTCTTTGCCGTGCCGGGCGGTGCGACCGTAGGCTCCGAGCTGGACGTCGGCGACGGACATGGGCGCGCCAAAGTTCCAGTGACCTTCTGCGCACACGAGCCAACGG
>JBIKMD010000477.1:0-4711 GCA_044359465.1 Myxococcota bacterium | reverse complement strand
ATCCCACCGCGTTCGTGGAGGCTATGAGATCGACGTTTCCATCGCCATCTAGGTCAGCCGCTTCAAGCTTAAAAACGAACGCGCCAAAGTCGTAACTCAGCGCGGTTCCAAACGACCCCGATGGTGTTCCCGGCAAGACGGCAATCACCGAGCTCGCCACCGCGCCGGCAAAATCAATGACACCGTCATTGTTGAAATCACCTGCGGTGATCGCTCCGTCCAAATTCTGCGTGGTAGACGCGAACGCGTTCACGCTGAAGGTGCCGTCACCAAAACCGTCGCTCCCAAGCCCCGCAAGCAGCGTGTAACTACTCCCGTAGGGATTCACCGTGGCAATGTCCAAGATTCCGTCGCCATTGAAGTCACCAATACGCGTGTCGATCGTGCCGGAGCTCGTGAAGTAGCGCTGCTCGGAGCCAAAGGTGCCACGCGCTTGCCCATGGAGCCCGTTGCCAAGGAACACGCCAACGCCGCCTGAACCAAAGGTGGGCGCACTCGCGGTGACAATGTCGGGCACGCCGTCTGAATTGAAATCCGCGGCTAGTGGCGCGTCGGCGTTACCCAGCGTTGTGAGGATGAGCGGCGAAGCAAAATACGACTCGCTTGTGTGCGCCCGAGACGAAGTCACTTTGACAGCCGCGCTCTCTGCGTAAGCCACATCATCAACGCCGTCCGCATCCAAATCCCCTGCCGCCACGGTCTCAATGAGAGGTCCAACGATGCCAAAACGCGCGGGCGCTCTGAACCCACCATTACCAGTGTTCAGCAAGACGACGTAGGAGCTGTCCGTCA
Source organism: Myxococcota bacterium (assembly GCA_044359465.1). GTDB lineage: Bacteria > Myxococcota > JADLHZ01 > JADLHZ01 > JADLHZ01 > JADLHZ01. The sequence continues at coordinate 3,919 of JBIKMD010000477.1, read as the reverse complement.
AGTGCGTCGTCACGACATCGACGTAGCCATCGGCATTGAAGTCTCCCGCAGCCAGACCCCGCGCATCGCCTCGCGCGGGGTAGAAGGTTGGTGCACTGAACGTTCCACTGCCGTTGTTCTTGTGCACACCGATCTTCGCATCGAGCGCGCACGTGACGATCAAATCGAGATCGCCATCGTTGTCCACGTCTGCCGAGGCAATGTGCCGCGTGCCAGGCGCAGACACGACAGACACAGGCGCTGGCAGCGTGAACGTGCCATTGCCAAGAACTAGCTCGACCGTGCCCTCCGTCAGATTCGTGCTCGCGGCCACTGCAATGTCTGGATCAAGGTCGCCGTTGAGATCCGCTACGGTCATGAACGAACCGAACGCCGTAGAGCGCGTCGTCACGAGCGTAAACGAACCATCCCAGACGCCGCCGGTCCCGCCACCTTGATAGACCAGGACATCGCCGCCGTACTTCAGCACGACGAGGTCCATGATGCCGTCGCGATTCACATCCGCCGCGTCGATGTCCCAACAGATATCCGGGTTGTAATCGAACGACGGACCAGTCGTGAATTGCCCGGGCATAGCAGGCACCGACACGAAGACCCGGGCAAAACGACTCGAACACACCACCAGATCCTGAACTGCGTCGTTGTTTAAATCTGCCGTTTTTATTCTATAAACTGCGTTCGCTGAAGCCAGAACAGGGCCAGCCGCAAAACCGCCGTTCCCCGCGCCGTTTGTCGTGGTTTGAATGAAGAGTTTGACGTTCGCGCCGTCGCCGATCGCCAGATCGTTCGCACGATCGCCATTCAGATCCGCAACCGCAAGTCCGAGTGCCGACTGCGTCAGCGTCACGGACCACGTGTCCACCATTGGACGTACGTTTGGCGTCGCGGCCGTAGGAATGGGCACCTTCACGAGCGGGACCTCATAAGGTGTGCTCGGCGTGCTCAAACCATCAGAAGCAATGAGGCGGATGCGCGCTGCCGCTTCCCTAAGCAAGGTGAGACCCGAAGTGTCACACAAGTACAGATGTTCGACGCCAGTGGGCGCGGTCGCCAGATCATAGCGTCCTTCGCTGATGGAATAGGACAGCTCAGGGCAAGGCTCCCACGTGGTCCCTTGGTCGAACGATAGCTCGAAACGCATGTCCGCCGCGTCACTGTCAGGATCAATCAAAGTGTAGTGAATGTCGATCATGCCGCCGCCCGCCAAGGCATCCGTGCGCGTGACGTTCACGGCTTCGATTTGCGGCGGCCGTTGGTTGCGAATGGCAAACGTTCCAAGTTGCTCATACCACGGCCCATAGTGCGCGGCGCCGGCGCGAGGACGGTCAATCGCGCGGACGCGAAGTTGCACCTGCGTCGGATTGCGCGAGCCCACGCCTTGCGGAGCCGCTGGATCAGCATCGACCGGCGCCAAGCTATCCCACACAACCACGTGTTCTACGCCGCTTGGAGAAGACACGAGCCCATCTTCATTGCCGAGCAAGATCGCACAGCGGCGCCAAGCATCGCTCGGGCTGCGGCGGAACTCGAGCTCGACACTCGCCACATCGGAGGCGTCATCGCTCACAGAAAACAAAACGGGTACCCCAGCACTCTGCTCGCTAGTGATCTCTGAAACGAAGCTGCTTGGCGCATTGTTTCCGATAGAAAACGGACCAAACACTGCAGGCACTGCCGTGAGCAGCGTGTCGTCAACGGCGCCAACACGAATGAAGAGGTTGTCAGTGAAAGCCACTACGCTCGCCGTGGGACCAGTTGGACCCACTTGTACGAGCGTCTCGCTCAAATCCTTTCCAGAAAGACGTGCGTCCGCGACTGCATCCCAGCGATAGTGACGCACGACCCCAGCAGGAGATGTGCTCACCGCGCCTGTGACATCGCTACCAACGGCCGCCGTCGCTGACCGCCACAGCGGCGCGCCTGGTGCGTCACTCACCATATAGTCGACGGTGACATCGACCAAACTGCTGTTCGCATCGCGCAAGGTGAATTGCACATCGAGTGTCTCGAGCGCGCGCCCTATGCCGCTCCCATCAACTGCGTCGATTGTAACCACAGGCGTCGCTGCCGCAAACGTGTCTACCGTAAAGGGAGCGGTAGTCACGCTGTTGCCAGGCCCCGAGCCATCACTTACGGAGAGCCTCAGAACGACGTCTGTATACACACCGGATGGAAGCTGCGTGGTCTGCCAAACGAACGCGTGCCGACCGGGCGCGAGCAATCGCGAGGGACTTGCGCTCGAGGCAGGCGTAAACGGCCCACTGCCAATGGCATACTCGACGGTGATCGCGCTCAAGTCTCCGTCAGCATCGGCAAGGTCGAACGCAAGCAGCGCCCCGCCAGCAACAGTGCCGCTTGGCGCCGACACAATGCTCACCACGGGCGCACTCTGTGCATTGTCGATGCTCAGTGGGTCGCTTTGGACGACAGCAGAGGCCGTGTTTTGTCCGCCTACTTCGTCTGATACCACCATGCGCAAACGCGCCTGCGTGACATCGAGCGGTGCTGCGAGGCGAGAATCCCAGGTCACGCTATGCGGCACACCGTTCGGTGAGGTCGCGAGCGCCGTCAGCGCTCCAGACGGAAAGTGGGTCCCCTGACCACCCGCAACAGGAATGAAGATGACATCCGAAAAGTCACCGGCAAGAGACAACTCGAAGCGCTGAACGCTCGCCAAGTCACTCGTAGAATCGGCAAGGGTGAAACGCACAATCGCAAGACCACGAGCGACACCATCGTCGACGCTGAGCCCAGTGATTGTTGGCGCGTCGTTGCCAAAGGCAAAAGGTGCCGAACGCGTGGTTGACGAAGCACTGGTCGCATCGTTCGTCGTCACCTCGAGCACCAAACCATCGCGGTAGCTGCGATCAGGCAAGCCGCCGCTGACGGTCCATTCGATCACATGGCGAACGCCGCTTGCTTCGCTCTCGAGCACACGTTCCGCTAGTGGAATCGCTTCAAATCCCGGCACAACAACCGAGAGTTTGGTGGTGACGGGGTCGCGCTCGAGATCCGTGATCGTCAACGCAAAGCTGACGGTTTCACCGGTGACCCGAGCAATTGGCTCAATCGCCACACTCGGCGATTCATTGACCACGAGGAGCACGCATTCCCCAAGCGCACTCGCCGTTCTCCGCAGACAGATGCGTTTTTGATCCGTCGGACACTCAGCATCCGTCGCACAAGAAATGAGCGCGCCATCAGGAATGGACAGGTTAGGAATGCATGCGGCAAACGCGGTTGCCAGAGCGATACAGAACGGAACTACGCGAAGCATGGGCAAAAGTAGCGAACGCCAAAAGGCAGTCAAACATTTGCGCTTAGTCCGAGACGAGGTGGATCAGCGCGGCCACGCAGAGGGCAACGGAGGGCGTGTGGTGTTGAGAAGCGTGAAGCTTGGGGCGCTTAGGAGGCTTCGGCGGTCTTTTCGTAGACGAGCAGTGGCGTCTCTTTCTTAGTGATCGTCTCTTCACTGACGACGACTTCTTTGATGCCCTTCTTAGAAGGGATGTCGTACATCACGTCGAGCATCGAGGCTTCGAGAATTGCACGCAGGCCGCGGGCACCCGCTTTGCGTTTGAGCGCCTCTTTGGCAACGGCAGACAAAGCGCCATCAGTGAACTTCAGGCTGACGCCGTCCATGTCGAGCAAACGCCGGTACTGCTTGACCAGCGCGTTTTTTGGCTCGACGAGGATCTTAATCAGCGCCGCTTCATCCAGCTCATTGAGCGTCGCGATAATCGGCAAGCGACCAATGAACTCTGGGATCATGCCGAACTTGAGCAAGTCCTCTGGCTGAATGTCCGCGAGCATTTCGCCGAGGCGCATGTTGTTATGCTTGCGAGACTCGGCGCCGAACCCAAGCGACTTCTTGCTGGTGCGGCGACCAATGATCTCTTCAATGCCACCAAACGCACCA
>JBIKMD010000476.1:0-4713 GCA_044359465.1 Myxococcota bacterium | reverse complement strand
TCCGCCTTGTCGCCGCGCGGCGTGAGCTCACCTTGTGGCAACCACAACACATTCGAGACGACCGCCACCGCTGAAGCGCCTAGGCTGAAGACCAGCACTGGGAGCGCCCACGTCCACCGAGCAGGCTTGCGCGTAGCCAGCTCCCCTTTTGCATCGAGCTCGGCGAGTACAGCATCGAACACAGCCTCGCGTTCGGTGATCGAGGGTAGGTTGCGCCCGCTGAGGAGACGATCTTCTGCGCTCATAGAGGGCACCATTTTTCTGGGCGCAGGACACACACATTATCCGGTCCACACTGCTGCCCGATAGGACAGGAATCGATGGGCACCGAGCAAGCAGCGTTCGCACCTTGCACGTCAGAACCCATGCACTGGCGAAACGATGAGCATGAGCCCTCGTGTCGCCTCTGGCAGGTGTTGCTCTCTCCGTAGTCGCAAAAAAGACCAGCCCCGCAATCAGTGAGGAGCGTGCCCTCAGCGTTCACGCAAGGCGTGTTGAGCTTTCCGGCAAATGGCAGGCAGACGAACTCGGTAGTGTGCCCACCTTTGTAGGTTGGGCCAAAGGCGCAGTAGCTGCCTGCAGCGCAAGCCAAGCGGTCGGCGTAGCAGTCTTCCCCCACTCCGCGCGTACCCTGAAAGATCGCATAACAACCAAGCGATAACCCGCTCCGGTTGAAGCTGAGCCCAAAGGGGGAAGCGGGCGCCGAATAGTCGAACAAACGCCTTTGATCGGCGACGCATGCCGCTGCCGCGCGTGCGTCATAGCCGGAAAGCTCCACACCGAGCACCGATCTGAACTCCGCATCGTAGTTGACGCGGCACGCTTCGCGATAGCTCGTGCCCATACGTTCGATCAGTTTTTCTTCTCCGCAGGCTGCGGCGAGACCATCACAGGTGGCATCAGCCATCTTCAAGATGAGCGTGCTAGCGGCAAACGGCTCAAACGCCTTGCATTCGGCTTGCTGGCAGATCTCAGTAGCCGCGCAATCGCTGTGCCGGAGACAAAACGCCGGGCCAGTAGCGCCAGTAGGACCAAGTGCGGGCGGGGGCAGGCTCGTCTCAACCGGGCTCGTCTCAACCTGCTCCGCAATCGGCTCGACTGCGGCCTTCATACAGACGTTTTCGACGCAGGACTCTTGATTGGAGAGACAGTCGGCGTTGCTGCGACAAGCTATTTTCGCAGCGCGCTCTTCCGCAGAGATGCAGGCGCCAAAGAGCAACGCCAGCACAACGAGCGTTCTAACCATGGCTTCCGTACGGGCACTGCTTGCGACTGGCCCTTCCTGCTCCAACAAATATGCAGCGAGCTCTTTGCGCACCCTGAGCTCGAGCGTGCGTACTTGTTTGCGCGTTAACCCAAGCGCATCGGCCACGCTTTCTTGCGATTGCTCCGCTGCGAAGCGCAGCTTCACGAACAACCGCACCTGCTCCGAGGCACCTGCAAGGTAAGCCTGACACGCCCGCACCTGGGCCAGCCATTCGGGATCCGTGTCGAGCGTCTCCTGAGGCTCCGTGTTCTCAAACATCATGCGGTCCAGGTCGATGAGCGGATCACTCGTAGACACTTCGCGTGCGGTCTTTCGAAAGCGATCGACGAGCAAATTGCGCGTGATCTGAAGCAGGTATGGACGGTACGGCCGGAGGCCATCGTAACGTTCGCGGACCTGACGCGAGAACGCACGCAAGAACACCTCTTGTAGAAGCTCGCACTGCGTTTGCGGGTCGCGCACGCCCGGCACGCTAGCGTCCTGGCTTTCGAGCCTGAATCCGTGGCGAATCACGGTGGCAACAGCGCCTGAATGCGCACGATAGACCCGCTCGAGCGCGGTCCGCTCGCCCCGTCGAAAGGCATCAAGAAGGGCCCTGTCGCCCGTGAGATCAGCGTCTATCACTGGCGCTTTATCGGAGCGCGAGCGGGGATCGTATCGAAGCTAAGTTGTGCTGATTGCGCCATTTGCCGCCTACCGGAACAAGTGGGGAAAGATAAAATGTCGAACCCAACTGTTGGCAGCGCGCTACGAGCGTGCGATCGGATGCCCTCCATGACCCCCGAACAAACTCGCGAACGTTTGGTGGTGCTCACGATGAGCGCCGTCCAGTTCGTCAACATCCTCGACTTCATGGTGGTGATGCCACTGGGGCCGGACTTTGCGCGCGCGCTCAACGTCTCTGCGGCGCACCTTGGCTATGTGGGCGGGAGCTACACTGCGTCGGCAGCCATCAGCGGCATCGTCTGCGCTTTTTTTCTCGACCGATTCGATCGGCGTAAAGCCCTGCTCGTGTGCATGCTTGGACTCTCACTCGGCACACTGCTCGGTGGTTTTGCATTCAGCTTCGAATCGCTGCTTGCGGCACGCATTGTAGCGGGCGCCTTTGGTGGCCCGGCGACCTCTCTGTGTTTCTCGATCATTGCGGACGTCATCCCCGCAGAACGCAGGGGGCGCGCAACCGGAGCCGTCATGGGCGCCTTCGCCGCGGCCAGTGTGCTCGGCGTACCGGCCAGCCTCGAGCTTGCACGCATTGGCGGTTGGCAGTTTCCCTTCTTCGCTATCTCTGGGCTTGGTCTGCTCATCGTCATTGTAGCGGCTCGCGTGCTGCCCGCCATGCGCAAACATCTCGAGGTCGCGCGCACACCCGTCATGAAGGGCTTCGCGGAGCTCGCGAGGCCGGCCGTTCTTATTTCCTATGTGATGACGTTTTTGGCGATGGCATCGGGCTTCATCTTGATCCCAAACATCTCTGCGTACACGCAATACAACCTACATTACCCGCGTGAACGCCTTGGCCTGCTCTATGGCGTTGGGGGCGTGGTTAGCTTCTTCACGACGCGCTTCAGCGGCCGCCTAGTCGATCGTGTGGGTTCAACGGCGACTGTCATGATTGGTTGCGTCTGCCTGAGCGCCACCATCTACGCCGGTTTCGCAGTGCTTCCTCCCTTGCTCCCAGCGGCGGCCATGTTCATGCTGTTTATGTTTTCCATGGGCATGCGCAACGTCGCTTACAACACGCTCACGTCCAAAGTGCCCCGGCCGCAAGAACGCGCGCAATTCCTATCGATGCAATCGGCGGTGCAACATTTGGCGTCCGCGCTCGGTGCTTTTGCGAGCTCGCGCATCCTGAGCGAAACAAGCGAACACGCGCTCATTGGAATGCCCGTTGTGGCCTTCACCAGCATTGCGCTCTCGCTCGCGCTTCCACCGGTGGTTTATTTCGTAGAGCGAGGCGTCAAGCAGCGCGCCGCCGTCAAAGTTGGCTAGCTCTAAAGGCTCTCACTCGCCGCCGAAATAGGCCGCGCGCACCGCAGGATTGGTCGCCAGCTCGGCTGCCGTACCGCTGATCGTGATCTTCCCGGTCTCGAGCACGTAGCCGCGTGACGCGGTTTGCAGCGCTTGATTGGCGTTCTGTTCCACGAGCAACACGGAAGTGCCGCGTGCGTTGATGTCCGAGATGATTTGGAAGATCTGCTCTACCAGCTGAGGCGCTAGGCCCAGTGATGGTTCATCGAGCAAAAGCAGCTTGGGATGCGCCATCATGGCACGTGCTATCGCGAGCATTTGTTGCTCACCGCCGCTCAAGGTGCCAGCGCGCTGCCAAAGGCGTTCTTTGAGACGCGAAAACAGAGTGAGGCATTCGTCCAAGTCGCGCGCAATGCCTGCTTTGTCTTTGCGCAAATACGCGCCGAGCTCCAGGTTCTCTCGCACCGTCAGCTCGGCGAACACACGCCGTCCCTCGGGTGAATGTGCAATGCCCGCGCGTACGAGTGCTTCTGGCGTTAGCTTCTCTACTCGTTCGCCATTCAGCTCAATGGTGCCCTTCTTCTGCACCATGCCACTGATCGCACGCAGTGTTGTGGATTTACCGGCGCCGTTCGAGCCAATGAGCGTGACGAGCTCACCTGCATGCACATCTAAATCAATGCCCTTGAGCGCGTGAATCGGCCCAAACGACACCGCGAGCCCACGCACACTCAGAACGGGTTTGGCGTTCGCGGCGATCTCTGGCGCTTTGCGGGGCATGCCGCCGGACACTTTGCTGCTGCCGAGGTACGCTTCGAGTACCGCAGGATTTTCTTTTACTTCTGCCGGTTTTCCTTGCGCGATGATGATGCCATGGTCGAGCACGATGATGCGCTCGGACAACCCCATGACGAGCCGCATGTCGTGCTCGATGAGCAGCAACGTGAGTTTGAACTTGTCACGCAGGGCAATCAGATCGTGCATCAGGGTGTCGGTTTCGCGATCGTTCATACCCGCCGCGGGCTCGTCGAGCAGCAGCGTTCGGGCGCCAGTCGCAAGCGCGCGCGCAATTTCCAAACGCCGCTGCTCACCATAAGGCAAACTGCCCGCTTGCTCATGCATGCGGTGCTTGAGGCCAAGCTCGCCAATCAAGGTCTCTGCTAGCCCTGCGACCTCAGCCTCTGCACGCCGCTCAGACGGCGGCTTGAAACCCGCGGACCACAAGCCGTGTTTGATGTGGCCATGCGCACCAATACGCACGTTGTCGAACACCGAGAGTTGTTTGAACAAACGAATGTTCTGAAAGGTGCGCGTGAGGCCCTGCGACACGATTTTGTGTGGCGGGGTACCGACGATCGACTGGCCATTGAGGGTGATGCTGCCTGCCGTCGGCGTATACACGCCCGTGAGCACGTTGAAGAACGTCGTCTTACCGGCGCCGTTTGGGCCAATCAGAGAGACCAGCTCGCCCTGATGTA
>JBIKMD010000475.1:0-4717 GCA_044359465.1 Myxococcota bacterium | reverse complement strand
ACATGCTTGGTCGCTTGCGCCGGCTCGCAGCCCGCGGTCCAAGTGGTTTTGGCTCCACCGCCGCCGGTGAAAGTGGCCATCAAGCCCGCTCCCATGACGCCCGCACTCCTAAAAACCGCTGCGCTTCCAGATCGGACCCCAGATCCTGAGCCCGTCCCAGCGCCTGTGGTCGTCAAGGAAGCCAAGGCCGATACCCTTGGGTCGTGCGAGAGCAATGAGTTGGATGGCAGCCGGTGCTTGTGGGCCGAGCCCGCTGCGCCTGCGCCAGGCGATATGGTCATGTTCGAGACCGATGCCTCGCCTTGGATCAGCAGCGCCACCCTCAGCGCCTTTGGTCGCGACATCAAAATGTTCCGCGTGGGCGACCGTTTGCGGGCCTTTGTGGCGGTACCGCTCAATGCCGAGCCTGCTGCAGCGCAAACCCGTTTGAGGCTCACGAGCACAACCGATCCTGATAGTCGCGGTTACCGCTGCCTCGACGCGTTGGTCTCTGAACGCGAGTTCGGCGTTGGCGGGCAGCTCCGGGTCTCCCGCCGCTTCACTCGCAAATCCGACTCAGGGTCGCCAAACCTCAGTGATGGCGCCTCGAGCTGGGTTGAGCCACTCGATCGCGCTCCGTTTTCGCATCAGCTCTTCGTCTGGCCTCGCCCAGGTGCGGTGACCAGCGGTTTTGGCATCTCGCGTAGCTACAATCGCAAGTTTTCGAGCCGCCACATGGGCGTGGACATCGAAGGCGTGATTGGTGACCGCGTGTTTTCGACCCAAGTGGGTATCGTCCGCTTCTCAGGCAAATTGCGCTCTACCGGCAACACCTTGGTGATCGACCATGGCGGCGGAATCCTAAGCATTTACATGCACCTAAGCCAGCGCCTGAAGAACGTAAATGACAAGGTGATGCAGGGCGAGTTGATTGCCTACGTAGGCCGCACGGGCCGCGTCACGGGTCCGCACCTGCACTTTGCTATGACTGTGCATGGACGTTTTGTTGATCCGCAGCAGGTGCTTTCGCATCCGCTATTTGCGACCACACCGGGCCTGCCGTGCCGGCTTGAACCGTCCACGCATTCAGTGCGCTAGGGCCGTTTTTTTTAGATCTTAGGGGCTCGCGAGGAGCTGGGGCGGGAGGACTAGCGGTCGAAGCCTTTGAGCGTACGCATTTGTTTGATGGTCTTCTGGTACTCGATGTCCCATTCTGGGGTGCCTTCGCGCAGGTTGCGCAGGCGGCCGCGTGCTTCGCGATCGAGCTCTTCGTCCACGCCTGAGTACTTGCCCATGACTTCTTTGGTCTTGCGGCGAATGTCGTGGTCTTCAGCAAAGACTTCGCTGATGTGTTTGCTGCTGAACAGGGCTTCGCAGACCTTGTCCAAGATGAAATCGAGCGTTTCGTCGCCGATCTTGATCTTGCGTTGTTCGGCGAGGGCGCGTTTGACCAGGCCGTATTTTTCTTGTGGCAACTTGCGGCGTTCCATTTCGTCACGCGCGTCGCTGACCAGCTTTTCTTCGGCGTTCAAATAGTCGACGAGCACACCGGCAACATCGAGCTCGGCTTCATCGCGGTGACCGTCTTCAATGTCGATCAGCTCTTCGGCGAGCAAGCCGCGGACGATGTCCTTGGAGATCTTGGGGACGAGGCGGCGATAGAGACGCATGGACTAGGCTCCCTCGGCGAACCGCTGAGCGCGGCTCGTAAAGACGAGTCGAGGCATGCGCGGCCGCGTTTTTGACTGCCGGCTCAATATTGACCACCCGGTCTCAAGTCAACGGGCGCCGTCCTCGATTTACAGGTTTCAGGGATCTTCTGGCTCGCTTAGGTCGGTTTGCAGCGCTTCCCACTTGTCTTGGCCTGGTGCCGCTGGCTCCGGCGCCTTGGTATTCAAGTAGGCGCGGGCCTCCGCGAGCACTTTTTCCGGAACCCCCTCAATCGCCTTGAGCGCCTCCGGTGCGGCTTCGAGAAACGCCTTGATGCTGCCAAAATGCCGCAAAATGAGCTTTTTTCGCTTGGGGCCTAGGCCAGGAACGCCGTCGAGCGCGCTTCTGAGGCCCGCGTTTTTGCGAAGCTTGCGGTGAAACGTGATGGCAAAGCGGTGGGCTTCATCGCGCAAATGCGTCAGCAGCAGCAGCTCAGACGCATAAGGCTTCATGACAATGGGATTCTTTTGGCCCGGAAGGAAAATACGCTCCGGAGAACGCTTGTCATCCCCTTCTTCCATGGGCGCGGCCGAGTCGTCGCCGCTGAAGCCCTGCTCCTCTCCGAGCAAACGGCTTTTGGCCAGCGAGCAGAGGTCTACGCCTTCAACGCCCAAATCGGCAAACACGGCACGTGCGACGTTGAGCTGACCAATGCCGCCGTCGATCACCATCAGGCTCGGCAGCTCGCCTTCTTCAAGGCCGCGCTTCAATCTGCGTGTGAGCACCTCTTGAAGTGAGCGAAAGTCATCCTGCCCCGCGCCGGCTTTCATCTTGTACAAACGGTACTCGCCGCGTGCGGGGACGCCGTTTTCGAACACCACTTGCGACGCCACGATCTCGGTCCCTTGGGTGTTCGAAATGTCGTAACATTCGATGCGTTCTGGATAGTTGATGAGTCGCAGCGAGCGCTGCAAACGCTCTAGCGTCTCTTGCGCGGCTTCATCCGTCTCAACTCGGGTGCGCAAGCGGTGCGCCGCATTGTTCTCGGCAAGGGTGATGAGCTTCTTCTTTTCGCCGCGCTCCGGAACCAATACGTCCACTGCGCCGCCGCGGCGCTCGCGGAGCCAAGCTTCGAACGCTTCGCGCCCTTCAATCTCGAAGGGGAGCAAGACTTCGCGCGGCAGCTGCGTGGTGCGGTCGTAGTAGTTTCTCAGCGCGTCTTCGAGCAGCTCGGTGGTGGGCAGCTCATTGTCATCCACATCGAACGAACGACCGCCGCGCAGTTTGCCCTCACGCACGCTGAGCAATTGGATCACGGCACGTTGGCCTTCACGCGCAACGCCAAAAATGTCGCGATCTTCTAGGTCGGCAGACATCACGCGCTGCTTTTGGAGCGACTCGTCGATGGCGAAGATTTGATCGCGAAGCTGCGCCGCACGCTCGAACGCTTCTTCGCTCGCGGCTTGTTTCATGCGCGCTTGCAGGCGGCTAATCAGGTCACTCTCTTTTCCTTCGAGAAAAGAGATGGCGTCTTGCACGCTCTGTTTGTACGCGAGGTCGTCAATCGTCAGCACGCACGGCGCGGGACAACGTTTGATCTCGTATTGCAAACAGGGCCGCTTGCGATTCTTGAACACGGTGTCGCGGCAGGTGCGGAGCAAAAAATGCCGGTTGATCAGGCGCACGGTGCGACGAATGGAATTGGCCGAGTGATAAGGGCCAAAGTAGCGCGCTTTGTCCTGGCGCATGCGGCGCGTGATTTCGACGCGCGGGTAGGCTTGCGTGGGATCGATGCGCAAGCAGAGGTAATTTTTGTCGTCTTTGAGCTCGATGTTGTAGCGCGGCTGATGCTGTTTGATGAGCGTGTTTTCGAGCAGCAGGGCTTCTTTCTCATTGTTTGTGATCAACGGTTCCACCGTGATCGCCTCGTTCATGAGAAAGGGAATATTGAAGCGGTCGTCCGCGCCTAGGTAGTTGCGCACGCGGGCGCGCAGGTTTTTGGCTTTGCCAACGTAGATGACCGTGCCCGCTTCGTCGCGAAAGATGTAGACGCCGGGATCCTGGGGGAGATCCGCGATTTGTTCACGCAGCGAGGCCACTCCGCGCAGCGTAGAAAACTAAACGCGAAGTCTCAAGGTGCAAACGCTCAGAACGCTCAGTGCGGTGCGGATGGTTCATCTGCCGCGCTGAACAACAGGCCGTAGTGCACGCCGCGTTCGGAGGCCGTGAGTTGCCCGGCTTTGAGATGGATCATCGCTTCGAGCGCGATGACGCCGCCCGCAACGATACGGGCCCCTGTGGAACGGAGCGGGCTGTGTCTCTTTTTGACAAAAATCATGTCTATTTTGAAAATCGTTAATAGTCTGATTAACTGGTATTTCTGGTTTTCGTAGCGCGTTGCCTCAATGCGGAAAGTCTTCTTCATTCTCGTGTTCGTTTTGAGTTCGTTCGTCGCCGAGGCTGCCCACGCTGCAAACGACGCTGTGTTTGTGAGCCAAAGCGTGCCCGTAGCCATGCTCCCGGGCAGCTCGCATGTTGTGTCAGTGACGCTGTGGAACGCGGGCACGACGACTTGGGACAGCGGCACCAATCCTTATCTCCTCGGGTCCTACGATCCCGCCGATAACTTCTATTGGAATAGGGACCGAGTCGCGCTCGAGCCGAGTGAGACGGTAGCGCCAGCGGCGACCAAGACTTTCACGTTCACTGTGACTGCTCCTCTCACTGCGGGCACCTACACTTTTGCCTGGCGTGCGTTGCAGGACGGCGTCGAGTGGTTTGGCGATCCGAGCGCGAGTGTGTCTGTACTGGTGACGAGCGATCTCTCGGCTGATGATTGCACGAACACAAATTTCGGTCGCAACGATGTGCTTGGGCTCAATGGCTCGGATTTGCGTTTCTTATGCAGCGAAAACCAGTGGTACGACTGCGGCTGGGGCTACAGCGTTCCTTGGGACGTGAACGCCGTTCATGAGCAAATCGTTGGTAGCTGGATCTGTATTGAAGACGAAGCGCCGCATTGGCAGCCTGCGTCCGAGGCAAGCACGTTCATCAGCCAAGATATCCCGCTGGGCATGGTGCCGGGCGT
>JBIKMD010000474.1:0-4736 GCA_044359465.1 Myxococcota bacterium | reverse complement strand
TCTTGATCGTGGCTCTCTTGTTCCCAGCAAAACACGGACTTTTTCGCAATTAGAGCCTACGACCAAGCGAAAACGTAGGTTCGTTCTCAGGAATCAACGCGGTCGTTACCGCCCGGGGCGATGCTTGTCTGTGATCGATCTTGTCGTAAACGGTTTGCCTTGGACGCGCTTGGCCGTTTGCTCTGCTTGGCCGTTTGCTCTGCTTGGTCGTTTGCTCTGCTTGGCCGTTTGCTCTGCTTGGCCGTTTGCTCTGCTTGTTATCCCGCTTGCTCTGTTCCCATCAGCAATCTCGATTTCTTCGCAAATTGTTCCAACGTGTCTACCACTCTCGCGTTGAAGCTCCCGGCGGTAAACCGCCCGTCTGCTTGCCTTTCTCCCGGCTCGATCCCGCTGAGCAAGCGCAGAACATCATCCACATTCGACGCCACGTAGACGGAGAACAATCCCTTCTTCGCTGCTTCCACCACTTCTGGCTTCAGCATCAAATGGCGCGCGTTCGCCTTGGGCAAAATCACGCCTTGTTTTCCGTCGAGCCCGCGCGCGCTGCACAAGTGGAAGAACCCTTCGATCTTGTCGTTCACGCCGCCCACGACTTGCAGCTCGCCGCGCTGGTTCACGGAGCCTGTGACCGCGATTGCCTGCGACAACTTCACGTTCGCGATCGCACTCAACAACGCACAAAGCTCAGCGCAGGAGGCGCTATCGCCGTCTACTGGCATATACGATTGTTCGAACGCGAGGCTGGCGTCGAACGCGAGCGGTACGTCCCGTCCGAAACGTTCGCGTAGAAACCCCGTGAAGGTGAGAACGCCCTTGGAGTGAATGGAGCCCGATAGCTCCACTTCGCGTTCAATGTTGACGACGCGGCCGCGGCCAAGGCCAACGCGAGCTGTGATGCGCGCGGGGCTGCCAATAGCGACTTCTCCAAGCTCCACAACCGTGAGGCCGTTCACTTGACCGGCGACGCTTCCTGACGTGTCGATGAGCACGGAACCATCGATGATCTGCTGCAGCAGCCGTTCGCTGATGCGTCCCATACGCTTCTCGCGCCCAGCGAACGCGGCTTCGACGTGTGTCAGCGTGATTGTCTTGGCGTTGGCGCGACGTGCGTGCGCATCTGCTTCGCGCGCAACGTCCGCAAGGCGGCGCCAGTTTGCGCTGAGTTTTGTGGCGTCTTCGGCTACCCGTGACGCGTGTTCCACAATGCGAAGCACGGCAGCCCGTTCGAGCGGCAGAAGCGACTCTCGCTTGCACATGGAGGCGAGTACGCGGGCGACGAGACCTTCGTTTTCTTCAGTGCGCTCGAATTCATCATCGAAGTCGACTGCGATCTTGAACAACCCAGAGAACTCGGGATCGACGTCAAGCAGCGTGTAAAAGAACTCGCGCTCACCAAGCAGCGCCACCGTGACGTCGAGCGGAATCGTTTCTGGCTCGAGCGAGACGATGTTCTGCAGAGTCATCTGGCGCTCGGGCGACTCGAGGCGAATCTCGCGCGAGCGAAGCATACGTTTGAGCGCGTCCCAAGCCTGTTCGTCGCGCATCAGTTTCTGCACTTGCAGAACCAGGTAGCCACCGTTGCTGCGGTGTAGCGCACCTGATTTGATCAGCTGAAAGTCGCTCGCTGGGCCGATGGAGTCTGGCGCGTGGTCCATACGGCCGAACAAGTTGGCGTAGGTGGGGTTGTCTTCAAACACCACTGGCGCGCCTTTGCGATCGCTTTGGTCAACGAGCACGTTTACGTAGTACGAGGCGAACAGTAACTTGTCGTCTTGCCCCGCAGCTCGGTGTGGCTGCTGCGCTTGCACCTGCTCTTCGAGCTCTTCATTCGGCAAGAAGCGGGCGTGGTTCTCCACCACGTCTTTGCGCATCGCTTCCAAATGCTCGACGACTTGCGGAACCGCTTCCCATGCCTTCTTGGCGTCGGCGAAGAAGGGGCGGATGGCGGCTTCGGCGAGCTCGCGGTCGAGCGCACGCAAACGTTTGCGCAACTCACTCTCGTGCCGAGGCATCTCTTCGAGCGTGTCCTGCAAGTCCTGCTTGACCGGATCTAGACGCTCGAGCAGCTCTGCTTGTTTCTCCGCCGGCAGCTCAGCAAACTCGTCCTCACCAAAGGGGGTATCGCCGTCTAGCGGCGCAACGAGCAAGCCGTCATCGGTGGTCAGTACCGTGGCGCCATGTTGTTTGGCGCGCTCGTCGACTTGTTTGACTAGCGCATCACGCTTTTCTTGCAATTCATCGTGCAGCGAACGCCGCCGCGAGCGGTTATCTGGTGCGTCGAAGGTCGCGGGCAGCGCACTTTTTAGGTCCTCTACAAGCTGCTTGATGTCGCTCTTGAGGCGCCGGCCGTGGCCCGGTTCCAAACGCAACACGCGGGGCTGGTAGGGCACCGCGAAATTGAACACGTATACCCAATCGTTCGGCACTTTCTCTTTGGCCGCACGGGCTTCCAGCAGTTTGCGCACGGCGGTGAGCTTTCCCGTGCCTTCTGGGCCCATGATGAAGAGGTTGTAACCTTCGCGGTTGATCGAAAGACCGAAATCCAAGGCTTCGATGGCGCGATGTTGCACATCAATGCCGTGAGCGGGTTCGAGTTGTTCCGTAGTGTCGAAGCGCAGCGACGGAGCAGTGCTCAGGCGGCGCAAGTCGGACGCAGGAATCCGATATTTGTCCATCCGTCCCAACTGCTTACAGAGCTAGGCCTGGGTCAAGGCACAGGCGAAGGTTCATACGCCACGCGTCAGTCGTGCCGTACCTTCATTCGCGAAGGATGTCGCGAACGAGTCGATTGAGCTCCATCCCATTGATAGGCTTATTGAGCACTGCAGTTGCGCCGTTCATGGACAGAACGCGCTTGTTGTCGGACACACCAAGCGTTGTAATCATCACCACAGGGATATGCTTGGTCTTGGGGTCGTTCTTGAGAAACTGCAGCACTTGGCCACCATCCATGACCGGCATCTGCACATCGAGAAGAATCAAATCGGGAATGATTTCGAGTGCCAACTTCACTGCTTGTGAGCCATCAAACGCCTCGTAGAACGCGTAACCACGCCCCGCGAGCAGTGCACGCTCGAGTTGCTGGAAGGTCTTCGAATCGTCGACGATGAGAATCTTTTTCGCCACAGCTCTAAAACGATGACACGTGGCAGAGGCGGCGCCAGAATTTGTCAGTTTTGCGGCAGAGTCATGCTGAACTCAGCCGTTGCGAGAGGCGCGGCCAAGCTGCTGATGTTCGCAACGCGAATACCAGCATCCGTTACGGCGTAAACGAAATCATCGGCGAGCACGCTGCGGCGCACGTTTGGCGTCCAGTAGTAGGTCCAATTGTAAGCGTTCCTTGCTTGATACAGATCGCTCATGGACAGTGTGCCTTTGCTCGTGAAGCCTGTGTTCGCGTCAACGCCGAACACGCGCAGCTCGGATTTGAAGCTCGTCCAATAGTTGTCGTTGTCCTCGCCGTAGCTCCAATCGCTGAACGGAATTGCGAGCAGCTTTTTGGCCGGGAAGTAGTTGAACGCTTTGTGTTCGTATTGTGCCTCACTCCAGCCATAAGCGGTGCCAACGAGCTCTGTGTGCGTCAGCGTAGGATTCGCCAAGTCGCTCACATCGAAGATTTGCAGCTGCAGCGACTGGGCGCGCCAATTGGTGTTGTCCGCCGGTACGTAAGTCCCAATGGTGAGTAAGTGCGTCTCGTCAAGCGGATGGATGTAAGTGGAAAACCCTGGGATCTTGAGCTCTCCAACTTGTTTTGGATTTGTCGGATCACTGAGGTCGAAGGTGAACAAGGGGTCGATGTTGCGGAAAGTGACGACGAAGCCTCTGTTGCCAATGAGCCGGCTCGACATCACACGTTCGCCTACAGCGAGTGGCCCGCTCTGGCCGATGCGCTTCAATGTGCCGCCGTCTTCCGCGTACACAAACAGGTGATTGGCCGTTTCAATGCGGCCCCATGTGTTGGTGGGGTTCGCAGTGTCAGCGACGCGTTTATTCGTCGTGGTCACGATACGAAAATAACCCTCGGCGTTTTCATCCATGGAGAATTGGTCGACGATGTGTCCATCGATGGTGCCTGACGCAACGTAAGTGGCAGCGTCTGGCGAGCTGATGTCGAACTTGTGAACGTAGGTGGCATCGGTTTGGCCAATTTCCGACCACCACCACCAGTGCCGCGTCGCCAAATAGAGATTGTTCGCCGAGGCATAAATCTCACCGGGTTCAGACACGATGGTGGTCTGATCGATCGTTTGCGATTCAAGGTTGAGTGTGATCACAGAAAGGGTGCCAAGTTTCGTAGGCGCGTTCACCTTCGCGAAGTCACCACAGTCATAGCCGAGTGACGACTCCCCATTCGCATCCTTGATTGTTCCCGAGGGCATCCAGCCCGCCAGCGTTTGCGCGCGAATGAGTTTTTCGTTTTTGGCGATGAGCGCATCGTACTTGGCGGCGATCGCTGCATAGTTGGGTGGCCCAAACTGCGGATAGTCTGTTTGGTCGTAGTCTACGTAGAACTGCACCTCTGCTGGAAAACGAAAGTCGTCGCTCAGCACCAGGCGGACCGAAGAGCCGATTTTTCGCGCCGAATTGTAGTGACCGGGCAGCTCGTATTCCGCCACCTTCTTCATGCTCGCCATATTCGACACATCAACAACGGTCGCTTTGACTGTGTTCGATTGGTAGTAGCCGCACGACATGTTGTAGCTTCCGCAGTCGCCGCGCCCTTGGTCCATAGGGTA
>JBIKMD010000473.1:0-4737 GCA_044359465.1 Myxococcota bacterium | reverse complement strand
CGTCTCGATGCTGACGCCTGGCATCGATAACAGGCCGGAGAGAGAGTCCTCCACGAGTCGCAGCGAATCGGGTGGCATCACCACAGGGATGTCGCCGATCACCTGCGCCGTTTCCTTGGACTTCGCGAGGGCCTTCTTTCCCTCTGGCGATTGCGCAACGCGCTTTTCGCCCTCTTGGCGCACGCGGTCTTTGGTGTGCGTTTCGTCTCGCACGACCGTGTCGATCTTCTCCTGCGTCGCGACGTCGATTGCGGCGGTCTCCGCGGTCGCGAGCTTGCTCATGAGCGCTTTCTTTTCTTGGGTCGTGAGCGGGAGCAGCACTTGCGTGACCCCCGGGGCGAACGCCGGAGAGAGCTCTTCTGCCGGCGCAACAGTCGGAGGCCGCGTGGGCGCTAGCTCGTTTGCCCGTGCGATGAGCGAATCGAGCAAGGTCGACGCCATTGCGATCTCTGAACCCACGCCGAGTGCGTCTACGCGCTGGGCGGGCTGCGTTTGCAGGGTTGGCAGCGTTGGCTTTGTGAAAGCGTCAAGGGAAGGGCCGCTTCCCATCCGCACTCCGGCCGACGGTTGCTTTAGTTCGGCACCCTTCCTCGCCTCTGGCGGAGCCGCACGCTCGTTAGGCTTTGCCTCGGTGTTTCGCGGAGCTGCAGCTCGCTTCGTTCCTGCTTCTTCGCGCGTCGCGGTGCGCTCGTCACGGCGACGCACCGGCGGACCATCTTCATCGCCGCGTGGAGTGCGATGTTTTGGGGAATCAATGCCGGGACCGCGGTTGACGTTCACCATGGGCGTAACAAACCCGCGGCCCCCTGCAAGTTGCGACCGAACAGAATGAAGTGACCAAGAAGTCACATCATTCCTTAGAGCGCAGGCGGTTTGAGATCAGACCGGGTTCGCAAGTACGAATACGGCGAGCGTTTCCACGTGCTCAGTATGTGGAAATAAATCAAAGGGCGCCACGGTACGCACTTCGTAACCGAGTGGTTTCAACCACGCAGCCGCCGCCGCCAGTGGCCCGGGCGCGCATGCAATATAGACGATGCACCTTGGCCGAGCCGCCGCCACGCTCTCCACCAATGCGCGCGGGGCGCCCTTACGTGGTGGGTTCAAGATCACCACAGCCAGTGCGCCCTTTGCGGCGAGTGGCTGCTCCAGATCTGCGACTTCGAAGCTGGCAGCGAGCGCGTTGCGCGAAGCATTCTCCTGCGCGTCGTTCACAGCGTCAGCGACGCTTTCCCAGCCCGTGACCACGGCGCCATGTTTGGCGAGAAACAGCGCGTTCACGCCGACGCCGCAATAGAGATCCCACATGGGCAGACCATGCGCGCGCGTGCCCAGCGCCGCTTCGATTTCAGCGAGCATGCGCACACGCAGCGCGCTCGCCTGCGCACGGTGCACCTGGAAAAACGAACGCGGCGAAATGCGGAAGGTGAGCCCGTGCACGGTCTCGTCGACACACGCCGCACCAGCGAGTGGACGCGGCGGCCCATCCCAAATGGCATTCTTGGCGCCTAGGTTTTCGGCCCAGGAGACACCACGCACGCCTGGGACTTCTTCGATCATACGCTCCGCCAACGCTTTCGCCCACGCGGGTTCTTTGGCTCCAATCCAGGTCACGAGCGCTTCGCCAGTACCGGTCGAGCGCATAGACACATAACGCAGCTCACCGCTGAGCGTCGTCTCGTCGAACGCTTCAACCCGCGCCATGTTCTCACGCGTCCACGCGGCTGCGTGTCTCAGAATGACTTCTTCAATCACACAACCATCGAGATCGAGCACGTAGTGAGAGCCGCGCGCATACCCGCCAAAAATGGTCTGCTCGCGGGTCTTTCGCGCCACGAGCACGATCTTACTCCGGTAGCTGAGCGCCGGCGCTTCCGCTTGGACGACCGTACTCACTTCGGTCTCCGGCAGGCCAGCGGTGGCAAACGCCGAACGAACGAGCTCACGTTTGCGGCGGGCCTGCGCCTCGAACGACAGCGGCATAAGAGGACAAGCGCAGTCGGGTCGCCAAATCTGACAGGGCACATGCGCCGCACGATCTTCAGATGCGCGCTCCACACGAAGTAGATCCGCATACCACGGCCCGCGTTTGGCCCGTCTCGACAGCCGCGCCTCAACGAGGTCACCGGCAAAACCGCCGAGCACACGAATAGGCTGGTTCTCTACCTCTGGATCTGCGGGCCTTCCGGTGCCTGCGCCTTGGTCATCCGTGGTCTCGATCTCGACGAGCACTTTCATGCTCACTTGCAGCAATTTTTTTGGTGTTGTCAGAGGCACGTCCTATTCGCGCGCCCCCATGGCATGCCGCATCAGATGCGTAAACCACTACTTTTTGTTCGCCTTCTCCAGGCGTTCATTGGTCTCTGCGATGTTCGCTTTGACCAGCGCCAGAATGCGACCGGCGCGGCCATCGGCTGATTCGTTATCGCGCGTCGCGCCGTAGAGCGAAACAGGTGGCACGTGAATCTGAGGCAAGCGGCGGAGTTGGCCGCTCTTGACGTGTTGGTGCGCCACGACATCCGGAAGCACCGTGATACATTGGCCGCTCACGCAGACCTCGAGCAGGGTCCAGAGCATTTCGATTCGAAGCCCCACTTTGCGTGGGATCTCGACCGGCCACGTGTCCATGGGCAAACCGCGATCACCAATTCTCGGCACTGCAAATTCGTAGGTGAGAATCTGCTTCTTGGTGGGTTGTTTGACGTTGAACAGAGGATGCCCACGACCGCAGTACACGGCGTTCGTAGCCTCGCCAATCTGCGTGATGTCTAGGCCATCGCGCTGAATCGCGTCGTAGTAAAAAGACAGGTCGAGCTGACC
Source organism: Myxococcota bacterium (assembly GCA_044359465.1). Lineage (GTDB taxonomy): Bacteria > Myxococcota > JADLHZ01 > JADLHZ01 > JADLHZ01 > JADLHZ01. The sequence goes on along the minus strand of JBIKMD010000473.1, from coordinate 1,917 downwards.
CCGGGTCAACGCTTCATTGGCTTCGCTCGCCCGCATGACGCTGATCACGGGAAGCAAATGCGGGTGCGCTTTTTTCATCTCGAGCAACACATCGAGAACGTAATGGTTGCTGAACACCCCAAGCGTGGACAGATACACAGGACCCGCCATGGGATCGCCCGAAAGGCTGCCAAGCCCTTCGTCCACCATGCGCTCGGCCCTTTTGACCGACTCGAGCAGCATCACCCCCGCCTGGTTTAGCAAGATGTTGCGACCACTTCTTGTGAAGAGGGGCTGCCCAACACGGTCTTCAATCAATGCAATGGTGCGTGAAAGGGCCGACGCGGTGACATGCAAACGAGACGAAGCGGTTGGCAAATGCTGTGTTTCTGCGACAGCACGAAAGGCCGGGAGCCAATTCCAAATCTGGCTTAGAAGCTCGTGGCGGTCCATCAGGGGTGCTGGATTAACAGACATCATTGTTATTTCAATAAGGAGCCTTCATTAAGCATTCCTTAACGGTTGGCGCAAAGCGTTAAGCCCCAGCCCAACTCGCACGCTGGTTGATCAGCGCCCGTGACTTGCTAATCGATGACAGGCACACGCTGAGCCTGGGCCTATGCTTTCGATTTCCAGACGGGTTCAAGTTCTTCGACGGGCGCTTTTCCGTGGACCTGACCTGGCGTGCCAGCCACAGTGGCGCGCACATGGGTCTTAGCCCAACTCGGTCACGCTAAACCGAACTAAACCGACCAAAACGCGGCGGCATACAACTTGCTCACGGTCGCGGGATGAAGCGAGTCCCGAGTTTTCCTATTCGAATTTGTTCGTTACTAACGTTGTGCTGCTGGCTACCGCTTGCTTGCAGACCAGACGGTGTCAGCTACGACGACACCAAGCAAAGTGCCGTAGCCTTTGCTCTGCCTGTTTGGATTGGTACGACACCACCTGCAATCCCCACGAGCACTACTCCACTTCTCGACGACCTCCCGACTGCACCCTACGGAACGATTCATGGAAGCATCGACGTTGGCGCTTCGGGGAATCTCAACTACCGACTGCCCCTTAGCTTTGCTGCCGGTCGCCGCGGAATCGAGCCGGAACTAGCCATCAACTATACGAACAGCGGCGGCTTTGGGCCGCTGGGCATTGGCTGGTCGCTCACGGGACTCTCCATCATTGCACGATGCCAGCAAACGATTGCGCTCGACGGTCAAGTACGTGGTGTGAAATTCGACGAGGAAGATCGGTATTGCTTGGACGGTTCTCGCCTCGTTCCCGTTGAAACAACCGGTAGCCATGGTGGTGACGAGTTTCGTACCGAACAAGACGCTAACATTCGTGTCGTCGGATACCCACGTGCCCCGCGCTACGGCAGCTACGAGATGTTCACTGTCGAAAGTGCCGGTGGCCGCAAGGTTCGATACGGGTCGAGCAGCAGCGCTCGCGACCGCGGCGTCTCCGGCCAGCCCAAGGGATGGCGCATGGACCGCGTAAGCGATGACTTCGGCAACGTCATGGACATAGAGTACACAGCGATCACGACAGCAAGCCGCCCCGCCGTAAACGCAGAGACGACCGAGCTCTTGCCTCGACGACTCAGTTATACGCGCAGCGGTATCACCGCAGCTACACGCACCGTCGAACTGTTCTATGAGCCTCACCCTCTTGGCGGATACGGTTTTACTCGAGGCGCTCGCAGCAATGTCACGCAGCGCATTAGTCGCATCGAGGGGCGCGTGAAGAATCAGCTCGAGCGCGAGTACCGTTTTGCCTACCAAGTCTCCGAGGCGTCAGGTCTGTCGTTACTCTCTAGCGTTGCGCGTTGCGATCGCGCGGGCGTTTGCTTGCCTCCTATCACGTTCCAATACGACCACGCCTTAGTGGCCGCAGAACAAGTTCGTATTGACCTGGACGATACGTTCAAAACGTACTTCC
>JBIKMD010000006.1:0-15844 GCA_044359465.1 Myxococcota bacterium | reverse complement strand
CAGCGAAGAGAAGGAAGGCTGTCCCTTTCGTAGGACGACGAAGATTTTGGGACAGGAAAAACAAAGGCTCCTTCTTCTTTGATCCTTGTTCCTGGTCGATGCGCTGCTTGCGCTGTGTGTGGTCGATGCGCTGTGCGCTGTGTTTCCGATTTCGACCAATGGTGCGGCAAATGGCAAGTTAGCATCGCGGATAGCGGAGTTGTGAATACCAATGATGGACGTCGGATCTTTTTTCAGCCGCAGCCTGTTTTTGGCGCGGCTTGGTTTGAACGTCATACGCGCGAACTGATACCTGATGATTGGCCGAATATGATGGCCCTTCGGCTTACGGGATACCAAGTCGCATGGCGTAGGTCTCTGCCGGGCAAGCTCGAGGAGGGGCTCGTGGATGTGAAGGACATCGACACGCTCTTTAGCTCTGCGACACTCAAAGCTCCGGCGATTGTCTCGTTCCTCGCCGATAGCAAAGCTTCTCGCCAGGAAATGCTTTCTGCGTTGGTTTTGATTGGCAGCGCGGCTAAGAGCAGAAAGGTTGCAGTTCAACTGGATTGCACCGGTCTTCTGTTCCGGCTTTCTGCAAAGCGATGGGCGTTCTCTGATCGTTCGATCAAGCCTTCAAGCCCATAGTTTGAATCGTGAGGCTGTCGCCGGGGGGGATGGCGGATGGTTTCATATGCGCTGCTTGGCCCCGCGCCTCTCACGCGTCAGAAACGCTGTTTGTCGAACGGATACAAACGCTTCAAGCAGGCCCTCGCCGCTGCGAAGAGCAGATGAGACGGGAACTCGAACAACTCACAGGAGCATTCGTTACGCCGATGATTCCAATCGAACCTGTCTCGAGGAGAACAACTCCATGATGAGCCAAACATGTTGGGCATTGGCGCTGCTCGCTTTTCCAACGTTGATCTCCGGTTGCAATCGGCACAACCAACAAGCCAAAACTCTGCGCGAAGAGATTCAATTGCCACAAGCCGCAAACCCGGCGCGTTTGGCTGTCATGTCTTCAGGGGTCGACGTTTTTCTAAAAGCGGATTCGTTCGCGTTCACGACGGCTCGTTACACTCAAGGCTGGGATGACTGGGAAATCGAAGCTGCTCGCGCAGACCTCACGGAAGGCCTGACGTCGACCTCGGATGGCTATCGCTTATACGGCGATGCAACTCGAGGGATGAACGCAATGAGTTGGCTTGCCGGCGAAGTTCGCCCTTTGTTGCGCTATCAACGTCCGGTAGAACAAGTGCGGAAAAGGTCTGGATTCGAACCCGATGCACAGCCGCGGTTGACGGTGTTCATGGAGCCTTCCGTTGGGGTTCATAGGCTGCTTGGCCTCATGTCGGCACTACCTGAAGCAAGAACGCTGGCGATTGCTTTCGGCCTGGGCACCCGAAGCGGAGTAATTCAACTGCGTCATGAATCCTGTGGTGAACTTTATTCCGGCTGGCCCAATGCTCCCTGTGATACTCCTGTCATTCGCGTGCTCTCAGACAAAGTGCTCCTGTTCAAAACGCAGCAAACTTTGCGAGAGCCTGTAGGCCCAGCTCCAAAGACTGACGCTTGTTTTGATAAGTCTCTAGGCGTCGGAGCCGCGACCAGTATTCCGCTCTTGGGCGCCGCGACAGTGTTGCGAACCGCGCTTCATGAAACCAGTGATACTTCCTGCGGAACGATAGTCGTCGAAGTTTCCGACGACCATCCGTGGAGTACCGTTGCCCCGATTTTGGAGGAGGCGTGGGACCAAAGCCCACGAAATGTCATTTATCTGCGAACGGTATCTGCTGTTACCTCTGCGGCCTCGCTTCCCTCGCCTCTTTGAACACCGAGGGGTAGATCGACCAAGGGGTAGATCGACCAGGAATAGGGATCAGCCAAACCAAGATGACGATCAAATGATCGTGCCATTAAATGTGCGAACGTCAAACGGTCGTATCTAATGGATTGAGTGGGGACAGCTGCTCGCGCCGAAATCTGAGCCCACCACAAGAATCGTCATCTCTAAAAAACGCGACGAGGCCTGGCTTACGAACGTCAGATTGAGAGCACGAGTTCGGGCTAATGGCAGAGCTTGATGTGCATAAGATTGACGATAGCGAAACACTTCAAGCAGGCGACGCCGACATCGAAGCGGCAGCCAAGCTGGGACACGAGTTGATTCACCTGTACGAAACGGCTCAAAGGAGTTCGCATGCAAGCGAAGAGACGTTTCCTCGCCGCAACAAAGAGCAGATGAGACGGGAACTCGAACAACTCTCAGGAGCATTCGTTACGCCGATGTTTCCAATCGAACCTGTCTCGAGTCCTTACGGGTTTTGGAAGACGCCATCAACGTCGAGGAGTGGCTTGTGCCGCCGTCGAGACGCGTAAGCGTTTCAATTCCGCCGTCGGGAAACAATCCCGCAAACCGGGGACAGGGCCCAGTGCGCGACGAATTTGGCAGCGACAGTCCATTGCTGGACGAATTGACGGGAAAACGATCGAGCAGCGCAACCGTCCCACCAAACAAATAGCGGTTGGATGAATTAAAGGGGAAAAGTGTGGCTCGAGAGACTAGTCTGCCGTGGCATTCAGTTGGCCCGCGAATGCTCTGCAGGAACACTCTGCGCAGCGTAGAAAACTAAACGCGAGTCTCAAGGTGCAAACGCTCAGTGCGGTGCGGATGGTTCATCTGCCGCGCTGAACAACAGGCCGTAGTGCACGCCGCGCTCGGAGGCCGTGAGTTGCTCGGCTTTGAGATGGATCATCGCTTCGAGCGCGATGACGCCGCCCGCAACGATGACGTCCGCTCGTTTGGGTTCCATGCCAGGCAGCTTCTCGCGCACCTCGAGCGGCATCCGTGCAAGACTCTCAATGAGCGTTTCCAAGGCTGCGCGCTCAAAGACGTAGCCGTGCGCCAGTTCTGGATCATGTTTGTCGAGGGCTAACGCGACGCTGGCGAGGGTAGTGATGGTGCCCGCCACACCAAACAGCGTGCAAGCGCCGTTTGGAAGAGGTGTCCGCTCAAAGGCGCGCCGGGCATCGGAGCGGAGCTCGGCGAGCACTTCGCGTGAAAGTGGATGCCGGCGGACGTGTTTTTCAGTGAGGCGCACAGCGCCAATGGGCAATGAGAAGCGGCCACTCGGCACGAGGCCCGTGCCAACCGCTAGCTCCGTCGAACCGCCGCCAATATCGAGTACGGCAATTTGCTCCGCGCCTTTATCGAAAGCCACGGACAGGAAGGAAAGGTCCGCCTCTTGTTCACCGCTGATCACTTGCAACGGCGCGCCAACGGCTTGTGCCATGATGGAAAACGCGCGGCCGTTGCTAGCCTCACGCACCGCGGAGGTTGCTACCGCGCCAGCCCATTCAGCGCCGAGCTCGGTCGCTTTCTGCGCGGCTTCGGACACGGCGAGGATGGTGCGAGCCATCGGTTCTTTTTTGAGGAGATGATCCTCCAGCGAACCTTCACCGAGCCGCGTGATTTCTGATGATTCGTAGACGACGGACACGCCGGCTGGCCCTACGTCGGCAACAATGAAAATGACCGTGTTTGTGCCTACGTCTAGGGCGGCGAGTCGTTTAGATTGCACGGGGGAAAGCTAACAGATGTGGCCGCAGGCGCTACTGCCGGTGAATGACGACGCCTGAGGCATCAACAAACGTCAGGATGTCCGCTTCGCCGAGCGTTTGTCTTACGACGAACACCGTGCTCGTTGCGCCGCTCTCGTTCGTCACGTCCATGGTGTAGAGCGTGGTGGCGGTAGACGCTTCGTAGTTGTTCGCAATCGCGAAGGTTTCGGTTTCGGCCCGCAGGCGTTCCACCACATCCCAGACCTGCGCGTTCTCGGTTGTTTCAATGACGCTTGCAGAACCAGCGCTCCACGCCGTGAGCATGTCCTCTTGGCTCATGGCTGCGTCAGCGAACTCATCGGGTTCGGCGTGGATTACCGGTGCGTTCGCAAGCGAGGCAAACGAGATCGTGCGGCGGACGAGCTTTCCGTTTTCATCCGGTTCGCCAATCACGATGCCGTTTGCGTTCGAACCCATCAGTGACCCAGTGCCGCTATAGAGCTCACCTCGTGCTGGATCGATAATCGCCGTGTAAGTGGTCTCATCATCGCCTTCGGCATAGAGCTGCGCCGCGATGTAAGTCGTGCCTGCCGGCGTCGAGAATTCTTTGAGATCAGACACCACGAGGCCTTCATCCATCACCCGCGAGGTGATGCCGGTACGGGTGTCGTAACTCATGAGCGCATTGCCCGAGGCTTCGAAGCCGCCCGCAGTGCCTCGTGTGGACCAAAGAACGTAGCGGCCGCTGCCTGCAACCAAAGCCGATGGCTCTCCTCCGCCCGTAGAGGCCGTGCCAATCGGTGTCCAGCGGCCACCAATACGCGCGCTGATAATGTGCTGATCGCTGATGCCGCCATCACCCACACTCACACCCGTCGCTTTGAGCGGCGTGGGATAGGCGCTCGGATTTGCTGCACGCAAGAACGCCCCGTACGCACTCATGGACTCAAAGCGTTCGGGCGATGCCGTGAGGCTGGCAATCGCAGTGCTGCGTTCGCTCGCGGGTCCAAACGAATCCAGGCTCAATTTACGGGCGGCTCGAACGGCTTCGCCTTCGCCAATGGTGCGACGACCATCGCTCGCAGAAGTGATCGTGGTGGACGAAATCGTGCTTAAGAGTTGGCTAACGCGCGTCATAAATGAATCCCTCTGAAAACATGTTCGCGACAAACTGGACTTTCGGGCGTCAAATACATTTGTCCGACTACGGCACTTGCCAGGGGGGCCTTTCCTCGCGCGCCAGTGCTGCTATGACGGGCCTCATGACCACCGTTTCAACCGGCACTGGAAAACCCCGCGCCGTGCTCGTCTCTGTTTGGCTGCCAACGATGTCACAGGCGGACCACACCGCATCACTCGCGGAGCTCGGCCGGCTCGTCGACACACTGGGCTATGAAGTGGTCGCCACCGTGACGCAGCGTCGAAAATCCCTAGATAAATCGGCAGTGCTCGGCGGCGGGAAACTTCGCGCGCTAGCGGAGCTCACGGGCGGAACGGGTGTCGTTCCGAGCGGCGCGATTCGGCATTTGACCAAGGCGCAGAAGAAATGGCGCGCGGAAGAAGCGCCGCACGAGGCCCCGCCGCCCGCTCCGAGTGAAGACGACGAGGCGGACGGCGGCAGCGTTGAGGTGCTCGTAAAAAGTGATGAGCCCGCGCAATTCGTGGTGGTCGATAACGAAATTTCACCAAGCCAAGTGCGCAATTTGGAACGGGCGACCGATGCCGAAGTGCTCGACCGCACGGGCGTGATCATCGAAATCTTTCATCGCCACGCACACACACGTGAAGCGCGCTTGCAGGTTGAGATCGCGCGGCTGCACTACGAAGCGCCCCGCCTGCGTGAAAAACAAGGCACCAAAGATCGCCAGCGCGGCAGCACCATGGGCGGAAAAGGCCAAACCGATCTGGAGATGGATCGGCACCGCGTTCGGGATCGTATTGCCGAGCTCAAAAAAGAGCTCGCGGCCATTCAGACGGGTGAGCATGCGCGTCGTAAGCGCCGCAGCGAAGCGCAAAAGGTGGCGCTCGTTGGTTATACCAACGCCGGGAAGTCGTCGCTCATGCGAGCGCTCACCAGCAGTGATGTGCTCGTGGCAGACAAGCTGTTTGCCACACTCGGCACCACAGTGCGCGTGCTGTCTCCTGAGGCTCAGCCGCGTGTGCTCGTGTCGGATACCGTTGGGTTCATCAAGAACCTACCGCATGACTTAGTGGCGTCGTTTCGTTCCACGCTCGACGAAGCGGCGGACGCAGGCCTACTCTTGTTCGTCGTTGATGCGTCCGATCCCGCGTTTCGTGCGCAGCTAAAAGTGACGCAGGATACGCTTAGGCAAATCAGTGGTGCCGCGCATCAGCTGGTACTGAACAAGATCGATCGTGTGAGTGATCTCGACCGCCGGTTGCTGCGTGGCGAGTTTCCTGACGCCGTTCAGTTGTCTGCCATGGAGCCTAAGGACGTGCTCCGTTTACGCGATTGGATCGTCGCGTTCTTCGAGCGTGACATGGTGGAAACGCTGCTCATTGTTCCACACGGCAGCAAAGGTGTGATTGGCGAGGTGCGTGAGCACGCGCGCGTCATCAAAGAGGATTACGACGAGCGCGGGGCGTTGTTCACGCTCAAAGCGCCAGAAGAAGTCATGCGCCGCCTACGCGCGCTCGTGAAATAGGACGGCATCCTCTACAACGAAACGGCGCAGCGTGGACCCGGCTACCTCACTTGTGGCATCGAGGCTGAGTGCAATCGTTAAAACGGCGGCTCGCGCTCGCAGGCCTCGTCTTTTTGACCCTAAACGCCATTGGCGTAGCGGGGTACTGGTACCTCTCCGGCGGTGATGCATCGCTCGTTGATGCCATCTATATGACGGTCACGACGCTCGGTTCCGTCGGTTTTGGTGAGATCACCAAGGGCTCCAGCGCGCCGGCCGGGCGCATTTTCACCATCGCCCTCATTTACGCGAACATGGTCACTTTGGTGTACGTGACCACCTCGCTCACCGCGCTGCTAGTCGAAGGCGAGCTCGGACGTCTCTGGGAGAAGCGCCGCATGAACAAACGCATCGAGTCGTTCCACAATCATTACATCGTCTGCGGCTCTGGCTCTACCGGCATCCATGTGGTGCGCGAGCTATGCATGACAGAGCGCCCCGTGCTCTTCATTGAGCATAGCGACGAGCGCGCACACCACGTGCTCAGCGAGCTCGAGCCGCTCACTAAAAATCGCAGCACACTCGCGTATTTGGTGGGCGACGCCACAGATGACCTCCTGCTCGAAGCGGCAGGCATTAAACGCGCGCACGGTTTAGTAGCGGCGCTGCCAAACGATAAGGACAACCTCTTCATCGTCGTCACCGCCAAACAGCTCAAGCCGGATCTGCGCATCATCGCTCGTGCGAGTGACTCGGGATCGATAGACAAGCTGCGCCGTGCCGGTGCGCATTCGGTGATCTCGCCAAACATGATTGGCGGCATGCGCATGGTGAGCGAGCTGGTACGGCCTAGCGTCGTGACCTTCCTGGATCTGATGCTGCGCGACAAAGACAAAGCGATGCGCATTGAAGAAGTGACGGTGAGCGAGAACGCCGCGTTTGCCAATAAGACCCTACGTGAAGCCGAGCTTAGGGCGAGCTTCAATTGCCAGGTGCTCGCCGTGCGTCAGAAGCTCGATTCGCCTTTTGACTACAATCCCAAACCAGACACCGCGCTCACGCCCGGCCTCATTCTGATTGTGCTCGGCGACGCAGGGAATGTGATTCGCCTTCGCCAAGCCGCCGCCGCCGCCGCGTGATCCCGCTGCGTGTAAATATAGCGGCGTGAGCCACTGCTCGCGGTTAGACGTTTCGGCATGATCCACTTGGTATTGCTGCCGTTATTGGTCTCTGCTCAGGCGTCTGGGTCCTACTACAATGGCGACGATTTGCCGCCCAATGCACTCAAGATGCCCGACGAGCAACTCACGGGAACCGTTGATCTCAATCTGAAGAAGTTCAAGATCGCCACGGTGAAGAAAGGCGGCGCTGCTGTGGCGACGGCGGCCTTGTCGAGAGCGGAACGTATGGCAATCTACTACGCCTTCGGCTCGCAGCCCGGCGGCGAATTGGACATGCTCGTAGAAGACGCTGGCAAGCTGACGCCCGTAGAAGTGACTTGGGATGGCGATACGCTCAATGTGAAATCGGGCGAAGCGCGCGCATCGATTTACGGTACAGCCGCTTCCAAAGAAGCCCTTCAGAAGAAGTTTGGCGTGGGCGCTTTCGTCGATTCAGGCGCGCGCTGGGACAACGACGCGTTGTTCGTGGTGGAGACTGCGCTGTCGAAGCTGACGCCGGACGAGCTCAAGGGCATCGCAGGCCTGCCGTTTCACAGAATGCCAAAAGATCCGAGCGCCAAGCGGGTGCGAGGGACCGCAATCGCCATGTACGTTCCAGACAAGGGGCAGATTGAGCTCTATGACTATGCGCTCGAGGCGGACAAACGAAAGTTTTATGGCTCCGTTGAAGCGCCGCTCCCTCTGAGCGCGGGCACCGTGATTCACGAGGCGGGTCACGCCATTGCACGTGCGTCTACCCGCGCGCTGCGCAAACAAGCCGAGGAAACCAAGAAAGCGTACGACGAGATCAACGCCAAGATCATGGAGGAAAAGAAACAATACGATGCAGACAAGGCCGAGTACCAACGCACGAAAGATCCTGCTTTGGCCAAAGCGCTCAATGCAAAGTCTGCGGCGCTGAAGCCCTTGCTGGAGGACATGGCAAACAAACGCAAAAAGTTTGAAGAGGTTGCCGCAAAAATGGTGATGGCCGATCGCCAGGGGAGCCCAATGGAGCAGTCCTTCGACAAGACGCTTCCGTTTCGCGCGGCGCCCACCATGTACGGGCGTACGGCGATTGGCGAATCGTTTGCAGAGTGCTTCGCTTTGTTCAAAGTGGATCGCGCTGCGCTAGAACGCGCCGCGCCCGATGCGATCAAATGGTTCGAGTCCAAAGACTATCGCGCGTTCCTCGCTGACTGAGGCGCTGTCCTTCACTTCTCCAGCTCGGCGTAGCGCCGTTTCATTTCCTCCGGCGTCATGACTTCGATGGTATGGCCAAGCATCCATTCATGCCCAAACGGATCGCGCACGGTTCCTGAACGCTCGCCGTGTGGCGCGTTGAAGGGACCACGCAGGAGCTTGCCACCCGCTTTGACGGCGCGTTCGATGTAAGTGTCCGCGTTGTCGACGTGCAGGTGGAGGCCTACGCTCGCGCCGCCGATCGATTCGGGTCCCAAGATGCCAAGCTCTGGATACTCTTCAGAGAGCATCACGACGTGCCCGTGGCCAAAATCGAGCTCGCAGTGCCCAATGCGCCCGGATGCTTCTTGGATGCGGAACTTTTCGGTCGCGCCAAAGACCTGGCAATAGTAGTTGATGGCGGCTTCGCAGTTGCGAACGCGTAGGTACGGAAATACTTCGTGAATGCTCATGCGCCTAAACTGCCTTTTTTTGTGCCGGGCGTCTTGTCGATTTTTGAGGTGACGGGAACATGATTGGCGTTTTGAGCCCCGGCGCCTCGGTAGTCCGTGGGTGTCAGGCCCGCAATGCTCCGGAACTCGCGCGCAAAATGTGCTTGGTCTCCGTAACCTTCGGCGTAACTCAGCTCTGCGAGCGGCGTTCCAGTATTCAATGCACGTAGTGCGGCTTGGAAACGCGTAACGCGAGCGTAGCGTTTGGGCGTGAGGCCTACTTCATGCGTGAACAAATCGAGGAAGTGACGGTGGCTGTAGCCAGTCTTTTCTACGACGCGGGTCACGTCTGTTTGGTGGGCTAAGGCCTGAAGGGCAAACGAAATCGCTGGATGCAGCCCACGCACCACGGGAAGTCGTTTGGCGAGTAGGACCTCGAAAGCGTCGAGGCGCTGCGCTGGAGAAAGCGCGTGGAGTTGTTCTCGCACCAGCTCAGCGTCAGGCCAGAGGTCGTTCAATGACACGTGCTCGCCTGTGAGCTCACGCGCGGGAATCCCCGTAAGAAGCGGTAGCGCTCCTGGCCAGAGCTGCGCACCTACAGAGGTGGTCGGGACTGAGACATCACGCAGGTAGAAGCGCTCTCGTGGGCCTCCAATGATCGCGTGGCCTATCGTTGTGCCGCACTGGTCCGCATCGGATGTAAACAAACGGAGCGGCGGACCGTCCAAACGAAACACAATGTGCGCGTGGCCTGTTGGCAGCACGCGCTCTCGTAGCGACACCGATACGCTCGGCGCTTGCGATGCCCAGAGCTGCTGAACAAACGGTAACAAGCGAGGTCCCGGCGCGCGACTGAGCATCAGTAGAGAGTAGCAGGGAAGTAGCGTTAGCGAATGCGAGAAATGCGATCCGTGAAACACGTCTTTGCGTCGGCGTCTTCACTTGCAGAGAGCTTTCTTGCGCCTAGCACGCGTTCGATGTGCGCGAGCGAATAGTGACGAATGATAGGCCAAGCTTCCTTCGCATTGAGGTCAGTGTCGCGGCAGCCGTCGCTACCAAGCGCGAGCAAGAGGTCTGACACCGCAATGCCATAGGATTGCGCCAAAGCGAGCAGGCCTCCGTTGTCTTTTCCAATCTCGCAGATGTCACTGAAGGCCAAATGACCTGCGCGGCGAATCATCACGAAGGTTTTGTCTGTCTGCGGCGCCGCGTCGAAGCTACTCTGAACAATCTCAGGTTGTGCAATCATGTCGCTCGTACCGCCCATGACGAGGCCGGGTTTGTCTGCATCCTTTGGTGCGCTGAAACCCGCGTAGGTTGCCCAGCCGAGCACGCGCGGGTCGCTCGCCGCTGCAGACACTGAGAGCGATCCAGCCGAGTGACCAATCGCTACGGCACGTGATGCATCGACCGCGGAGAAGAAGGCGTCGTTCTGATCACCACTCGCCAAGGCGTCGAGCGCCGCGATCATTAAATCGCGGTTGCTTTGTTCCATGCGGCCTTCGAGCACCGCTGCAAGATTGCGATCTGCGTGTTCCGACGCTGCAACCACATAACCGAAGCTGGCAATGTGCGCTGTTAGGAAGCTCGATTGCTGACGGTAACCCGCAAAGCCATGGCTAAACAGCACTACCGGCCAACGTTTGTTTTCGGCGATGGCGACGTCGCGAAACGCACCGGCATCAAACGTGGCCGCCACGTCGTCAGGAATTTTGGTGCGCTCCGCTTCCGGCAACGCTGCGCGCACGTCATACGGTGCGGTCTTCAGCTTGGCGGTGCTACCGGCGCGCGCTGGGTACCACACCTCGACCGGTACATCGTTCACTAGGAGTGTGCGTACGCCAACCTCGTAGGGCCCTTTGCTCGCGTAGACGGCTTTGCCGCCGCAAGAGTCAGGAGAGGGTGGTGGACCGCAGGAAGCAAGTACGAAGAGAATGGGTAGGTATACATTGCGCATCGATCCGCCTCAGAGAAAACGCAGCGAGTGAAACGCTTTTGGCATGAGTGGGTCCAACTATTTTTCGTCGACGATGGTCTCGCAGAACCCGTAAAACTTCGCGAGGTCTTTGGCAGCTCTGTCGGCGCCGAAACGCGCGATCTCTTCCGCCCTTTCTTTGAGCATGAAGGTCATGCGTCGCACGTTGTCTTGATCCTGAATGTGGGTCGCTTCGCTGCTTTTCGCCACTGCCTGTTCGAGGCTAGAGCAAAGCAAACAGAGCTCGAGCAGCGTGTGCGCCGCTGGGCTGAGCGCATCATCCTTCGTGTTCATGTGCGCTTTGAGACGTTCCACGAGTTGTGCTGGTTTCATTGGCTGCCTCCCCCAATGCCGAATGCGGCCTTCGCGTCACGCAACATGGGAATACTGTCATGGAATGTGGCTTTCACTTCGCCGTAGGAGCCGTTGATCATTTCACCGCGATAACCCCTTGGCATCATCACATGATACTCCGCGCGAGCCACAGCCAAATTGCCAGGATCGAACATCTCTGTCTTGGCGCCAAAGCTACTGACCTTGGCGTTGACCACATCTACTTGGGCTAGCCACACGCGACTACCATCGCTGTAGAACATATAGTTGATCTCTTTGTTCTTCGACGGAACGACGTACGCGGTCACGTCGTTTGGGTAAACAGTGCGATCGAGCGACACTTTGAAGGTCCTTGCAGTCACGGAAAAATCCGGCTCCTGCGCCGGCTGCAAAACGGAGAGCTCACTGCCGACGCCTTGGGGGTTGTGCAGCAGCGGGCGCTCGTAGTTTGCGTCGCCGGTCGCCGTATGGAACGAGTCCTTGGTCTCGTAGTCGAGCGGACCGAAGAACGCCACCTCGGACGCGCCCACGTCAGTTTCATGGGCAACAATTTTCCGAGTGATTGGGTCGCGAAAGCCCATCTTATGTCCCTGCAGGTGCGCTGGCAGCGGCTGTAGCTGCTTGCCGCCGGCTGGGGCGATGGTGTGCAAGTGCGCTTGCAGCTCGATGGGCAGCACCGTGCTGTATTTGCCGTTACCATGACCTTTACCGTAGTGGCCGTCGAACATCACGAGATCACCATTATGCCGCATCAGTGAACCGTGGTGAGACGCGCTCTGCCAGACGCCACGCGAGTTGGACCGATAGAACGAGCGGACGTAGGTTCTGCCGCCCTCTTCTATGTACGCTACAACGCCAGCGCGTCCTTCACCCAAGTCATACGGGTCGGACATGTGAATTTTCTTGCCGCCCACTTCGATGGTGGTCTTCGGCTCGAGCCCCATCGCGCGATAGAATTCCACCGTCGGCGCGGGCACCGGCCTGGTCACATGTGGAGGCGTGCGTGGTTGAATCACCGCTTGCGCCATGATGCGCTGCACTTCTGCGGGCTGCAGTTGTTTGATGCCTGGAGGTACACTATGCGCGGCCGGCGCGGGTGTGGGAGGCAGATCTTTCGACGCCACGAGCTTGCCTGCCGATGCGAGCGCGTGCTGCGGCGACACCTTCAGTTGCGCGCGCATCCAGCTGGTTCGATCAGCGTGCGTTTCACCGCGGATCGCTCCCAAAATCCGATGTGCAGTAGTGGGATCATACGTCGCCAAATCGTTCAGCAAACCGAGCTTAGACACGTGGTCCGGAGTGAACCCGTTCGCGGCTGCGTCAGTGAGCACGTGATGCATCTGAGCTGCCAGCTCGAGCCATGCGGTGCCGGTCAGTTGGGTTTGGGGCATGTTGACGAAGAAATCTTCGGTCACGGAGGCGACGAAGCGCACCGCAAAGGGATCGAGCTGCGCGATTGATTTGGCGCCAGTCGCCTCGAGCAGAAGCGCGGCGGTCAGCGCTGTCTTCGGTCCGCGGGCAATGGCATTGCCGAGGAGTTGAATCAGCTCTGGAGCACTCTGAGCGGCGAGTGCGTTGATGAGCTGCGCGCGCACATGAGGATCGTCGATCGCCGCGATGGCGCGAAGTGCGGGCCGCTTTGCTGGCTCGTTGAAGGCCATACGATCATACAGCGCGCCTTCGCGTGACCTAGCGTCGAGCCGGTGACCTGGGACTGCAACATCAGCAGCGGACTGAGGCGCTCGTTGAACCTGCGGATCCCATGCGCTCCGAGGCAGTCCAACGTGCGATCGCCCGGCGGCAAACGCCTCCACTTCTCTCCATTTTGCTGAACGTGTTGGTGTCCAATCGCCCTTCGCTTCGAGTTGAACATAATAAGCCTGCGCGGCGAGCTCGACGTAGTCTTTGCCCACCATGTGGCTCACGGGAACAAAGGGTGCTTCGCCGACTTCGAGCACGAAGCGCGTGAGCACTGGGTCGAGCGCATGCACGGGCACGTTGGGCGAGCTGGCGAGCAACAAGGCCGCCATGTGCGCTGAATAGGGACCGCGATCGATCGCCAGCTCGAACAGTGCGAGCCGTTCCGGATCGCGTTCGTTGCGGGCGATTTCCATGAACGCCTCCCGATGCGACGCAGGCTCCAAGCGTGCAAGCTTCGCATAGATGGGCTCCGCGCCGCTTGCGCCCTTCACTTTCACCGCTTGCGGCACGCTTTGCCGCGCGAGGATGAGGCCAGCCATGGGCTTCACTTTCAACGTTTCGTTGATGTCCGAAAACAAGCGCGGTTCAGCGATGTGCCGCAACGAAGTGATGATCTCGACTGCGATGCCGCGCGTCGCAGGATTTTCGGACAACTTGGCGAGCGTCTGCAGTAGCTCATGATTTGTGGGACTTTGTTTCCACAAACGTTTCAGCTCATGCTTCGCATAGTGCGTGAAATCGCTGCGCGGGAAGTCCGCCGGCATGCGTTCGGCGCTCTTTTTCCATTCGGCGACTGGGTCTGGGCTGTTCGCCAAGATGTCCATGGCCGTGCGTGCGGTGTCTGGTCCTAAGCTCAGCGCATCGTGAAGCAGCTTGGCGTGTGGGTCGCTAGGATAACCTGCAAGCCGCTTCAGGACTGCCGCGCGCTCTGGTCCAGACATGCGCTGGATGTTTCTGAGCGCGTCACGATGAACGCCGTGCCGCTCTTTGTGCATTGCCGCAAAAGTTGCGTACTCGGGTGAGCCACGTTCCACGCCGGCGTCGAAGCGCGGGGTGATGTCCGAGTGGATCGCGATGCCACCAAGCGAGAAATCTCTATCCCCCGACGCCTTCAGCTGCGCCGAAGTCCGCTCGAAGACTTTTCCGGTGAAGGGATCGCGGAAGGTCACCACGGTTTCGCCGTTCACGACTTCCGTCCGAGTCGCGAGCATTGCATGCGCGCCGCCTGTGCTCTTTGCGTCTTTACCCGGCAGCGTGACGAACACGAGGACGCCTTCGCGCATTGGTCCGTTCGGCGGCAGCACGTCGATCAGAGTGTCAGTCACAGCGGCGACGTTCACCGCATCTTCCGACACGTGATACACGCTGTACTTCTTCTTCGTCGTCGGCCCGAGCGTGCTATCGAGCATCGCTTCGACCTGCCGCGGGTCCGCGCCATCGGCAAACTCGACCAATTTAGGCAGATCTAAAAACGCGGGCGCCTTGCCGTCGGTGCGTGCTTCGATTTCGGCGCCTTCGGGAAGCCGCTCATGTTGCTGTTTGACCGTTTCTTTCAGATAGCGGAACGCGTTGATCGCTTCGAGTGGGCTCGATTGCGCTAGCATCATTTGCCCTGACACCACGGAGCACGCGTTGCCGAACAGTTGATACAAGCCATCCGCGGTGCTGATGCGCATGACTGCATCGGGCGTCAGTTTGTACTTGGCGTAGATGTCCATCAGCTCTTTGACGCGTGCGGGATCGCCGCTACTCGCGAGCTCGCGCATCAACATGGCTTGCTCTTCCACGTTGCGTGCACGACCGAGCGTTGCCTCGAGCGCTTTCGATGCGGCTGGATCGCGGCGCGCCAGATCCGTACGCACTTCGTCGAAGCGAGGTCCCACTTCGCGCATGATGCCGAGCGCTGAATTGCCCTGCACATCGACTTTGAACCCGCCATCGCCTGCTGGCACGGTCGAGTATTGTTTGGTCGCCGGATCGAACACGACGAAGTGATCGCCTGCTTTGCCAACCGCTATGAGCCGCGTTTCTTCGACACCAGGGGCTCCTTCGCGCGCTTTCACGCGGCGGACGACCTGTGCATCGGCGAAGGCATCCACGGTGATTTTTTTACCGCCGACCTCAATGGTCGCTGGTGCTCGATGCCGCCCGTCCGGCATCCCGATCAGACGCGGCGGCGCATCTGCCGGAAGCAGATTTTCGTGCTGCGATCCACGCACCTTCACCGGTGGCTCGTCGTTGCTGCGAGCACGCTCGTAGACCTGCGTTTGCTCTTTCTCGATCTTGTAGCTGCGCTCTTCCGTCAGCAGCTTGCGCACGACATTCGCCGGCTTGGTCTCGTCGATCGGGGCGCGTTCGGCCTTCGCTTTGGCCAGGTCGGCTTCCATGGTCAGCCGTGCGGCTTGCACGGTCTCGATGATTTCGCCTTTGATGAACTCTTTCGCCGTCGTGGGATCGACGCCGCTTTCAACGAGCTTCTTTTCCCACGCTTCGTAGAATGCATCGGTGCGCTCGTTGAGCTCGTGCAGATCTTTTGGAGGATTGACCAAGCTGCGCGAGTTTTGAGTCAGGTCCGCATCAGCGAAGCGACTCGCCTCGTCGTGCGGCACATGTTCGTCGCGCAACCTCTGATAGATGTGATCGCGCCGAGCTTTTGCGCTTTCAACTGTGGCCGGTTTGTCGAAGGTTGAGGTCTTGCGCTCCCCCATCACGCGCGCAACGGCGTCGTGATACTGCTCCGGAATTTTGGTTTGCTTCGCGAGTGCCTTCGCTTCGACGTGCACTTGTTTGCGAGCACCCATGGCGCCGATCATCGCGGGAACAAAGATGCCTGCGAGCTCAGAGAAGTGCTCG
>JBIKMD010000471.1:0-4746 GCA_044359465.1 Myxococcota bacterium | reverse complement strand
AACGCGAGATGGCGAAGTCTGGCAGCACATGCCGTCAGAGCCTAACTATCGGGTGCTTCCCTTGCCTGAAGGCCGCAGCGCTGCGCGAGCAAAGCACTTCGCCGAGGCAAGAGACGCCTCTTGGGCGCCACGCGTTGAAAGTCTCTACACCAGCGACTTTTCGCGCTTGCACGACAACCTGCCAGAAGAGAGACGTGCCTATTGGCGCCCGCAGATCGATGGCATCGACTGCCGCCGAACCACCTGTATCGCGAAGATTCGTACCAACGGCTTCTCGCAGTGGCTCGGGTACTTCGAGCAAGGTGTTTTGGAGGACGGCGACATAGACCTAGCGAAGTTCAAATTCACCATGAAGTGTACGCCGCATGCCGTATTCCATGAGGTCGAGGGTGACGTTCCCTCTGAGATTCCAGGCTATACCGCCGAAATTCTCTTCAATTGTGCCCAGCCGCTCTATGCCGAGGTGCCAGCGCCACCTAACCCAGCAGAAGATAGATTGCTCAACCCGGAGCTCCATTCGCAGCTGCCTGAAGAGATGCAGCAGCAACTGCCGAAGCTCGTCGAAGAAGCGCAGGCTCGGTACGACAAAGAGAGAGCTGCCTATCTTGCCTATCTACGACGGCGCCAGGATCCAAACTTCGTTAGACTAGAACCCCAGTGAACGAAC
The DNA here is from genome assembly GCA_044359465.1 of Myxococcota bacterium. Classification (GTDB taxonomy): domain Bacteria; phylum Myxococcota; class JADLHZ01; order JADLHZ01; family JADLHZ01; genus JADLHZ01. The sequence continues at coordinate 4,079 of JBIKMD010000471.1, read as the reverse complement.
CTCGTACCCAACGCACACCGCGCGATCTCTTTGCCAAGGAAATCTTCGAGCAACAACCTCGCTTGATCCAAATGGCCGGCGAAGGCACGGGCCGTCTATTCGTGCTCGATCAAGGCGAAACAGTGGTTGGCTCGGGCTCGGCCGCAAATTTGCTGGTCAGAGACGGTGCCGTTTCTCGCCGTCATTTTGCGGTGACGCGTGATGATACGACCATTCGGATCCGCGACTTAGGCAGCACCAACGGAACCTTCGTGGATGAAGTGGCTATCGAATCGGCCATCCTGCGCGGTGACGAGCTGATTCGCGCAGGCAAAGTCGTGTTCAAGCTAGAGCTACGCTACCAGCCCCTGCGTCCTCCTGCGGAGCCCAAAAGAAGCGGCTTTCGCGGACTGGTGGGCAATACGGAGCTCATGAGCAAAGTGTTCGCTGCGCGAGACCAACTCGCAGGCAGCGACGTGACAGTGCTCATTCAAGGTGAAACGGGGACTGGCAAGAGCGCGCTCGCGAGATCGATCCACGGCGCGAGCAAACGCAGAGCCTCACCTTTTGTCGTCTTTGATTGTGGCGCCGTGGCCCCTTCGCTCGTCGAGTCGATCTTGTTCGGACATGAACAAGGCGCGTTTACTGGGGCCGTGAAGCAGCGCACTGGACTGCTGGAAGCCGCGGCAGATGGCACGCTTTTCATTGATGAGCTCGGTGAGCTGCCGGCAGAGTTGCAACCGAAACTGCTTCGCGTGCTGGAGGAGCGCGAGTTTACGCGGGTTGGTGCCACTAAACCTCTACGCGTCAACTGCCGTGTCATAGCCGCGTCGCAACACGACGTTTGGGCTCTCGTGAACGAGGGAAAGTTTCGTCAAGACTTATACTTCAGGCTTGCGGTGTTCACCGTGCCATTGCCGCCCCTGCGCGAACGCATGGATGACCTCGCGCTGCTGGTCAATCAGGTGTTCGAAGACATGCAGATCTTCGATCGCGACTTCATGTCACTCCCACAAGAAGTGCGAAGTGAGATGCTTCGCCACGATTGGCCGGGCAACATCCGGGAGCTTCGAAACTATCTCGAACGTCACGTAGCAATGCCTGGCGCAGGGGCACCGGTGGGCCCCGTCAAGATGCCGTCCGTGCCAGCAACTGCGAGTGACCCACCGCGGGAACAAGACTCGATCGACGTTGAAAGGCCCTACCGCGACGTGAAGGACGAAGCGGTTGCGCGTCTGGAACGCGCTTATTTTTCGGCGCTCATGCAACGCTGCAATGGCAATGTGAGCGAAATGGCGCGGCGTTCAGGCATTAACCGTCGCCACATCCACGTGCTGATCAAGAAACACGGCCTCCACTAACGCGTTCCCAGCTTCGACCTACCGACGTTTGCCTTTTTTTGCAGATTTTTTCTTTGCGGACTTTTTCTTCGCCGCAGACTTTTTCTTGGCGCTCTTGTTTTTCTTCACGATCGTTTTCTTTTGAGCGGGCCCCAAGATCGCTGCAGCGACTTCACGGACAAAGTCGTGATCGTCGCCTTTGAAAGTCCCGTGAATGAAGAGCTCGCTGAGCCAATGGCCAACGAGCACGTAGCCCGTCTCTTCGCGCGTAATGAGTGCTTGCTGCCCAGCGGCAAGAATCTGCCGTCCGTACAGGGTGTCATCGATCACCCGCCGAACGGCTTTGTCTGGCGCGGGAGAAACGCCAACGGTCCGCGCCAAGCGTTTGGCGCACTTCAGCAACTGAGGAATGTCTGGTGTGGGCACGGCGCAAGCCTAGCACGGAAGCTGAGCGCACGGCGAACGCACTCGGATCAAATAGTCGTTCGATTGAGTCTCAGGCGAGTGAACCATCAAGACCGGCGCGTCACATTCAACGCCCACACGAACTTTAGCGGCTCGGACAACCCTCACCAAGACACGCCCCTCCAGGTAGGTCCACAAACGGGTAGGAGCACCAGTTCGTGTTCCAATCGCCGCTGGCGTTTGCGCCTTGGCTTTCTTGCCTGCCAGGACCGGGAATCGACTCACCACCGCCGCCGGGTGTGGTGCCGTCTGGCAGCTTACATGCGCACCCAAGGATCGCAAACACGCGCTTCGTGTCTTTGGAGTTCAGGCGATCACACTCGGTGCCGTGCAAAAGAATCGTCTTTGGCGCCAACGGATCATCGAATGTCCAACCGTTCATTGCGTCGTTTGCAAGCATGCGCTGCGGCGCGTTGTCTTTCTCCGCAACAACAATGACCGCACGCGGCTCGAGCTCTGCTGGCTTTTCAATGTTGAGCTTCAGTTCGCAAGTGCGCACCTGCTGGCGAATCGACGTGAATGCATTCACCAAATCGGTCGTGATGTTTTGTGAAACACTCGGCGTGATTTGAAAATGGCAGAATTTTGCGGGGTCACTCTGCTCGTTCGGATCGCAGCCTGGTTTGGCAGTACCACCACGCTCCGCAATCGCACTCATGAACCCCGGTTCGTAGCCGTTTTGCCCAGCACTCAGAGGCTCACCAATACCAATGGAAAACGTGCGGATCGCTGGCGTGCCATCGCGTCTATCTTGCACCAGATCCGGAATCGTCTGCGGCGTCGCGGGCGGCGGATTCGGTTTTCCGTCGCTGACCAAAATCACAACCTTGGTACCGTTTTGTAAGGGCCCCGCGGGATTGAACGTCTGTAGCGCATCGTACGACAACGTGAGGGCCGCCAACGTGGGCGTGTAACCGCGTGCATTTCGTCCGGCGATGTCTTGTATGAGCGCTGTCGCTCTCGTTCTGGTGAGCGCTTCGAGCGGCCACTCGACTTGGGACTCTGGCCCATCGTTGTTGCTGGTGGCTTCGCTGAAGTAGTTCACACCAACGGCGATGGAATCGTCACCACGATCTGCTGCCGTACCAAGATCCTCGAACACCGCCGTCATAGCCGCTTGCAAGGATTCCCATTTGGTTGGCCTTTGGGCCGCGTTTGCCTCATCTGTGTCGTTCATGCTGCCCGAGCGGTCGAGCGTAAAAACGAAGTGCAAAGGCGCCGGGGTCGCAGGCACAACTTGCCCTCGCCCGCAGCCTGGTGCGTCCGGGGAAATTGCTATCGGTGTGGCCGGAATAGGCACGGAGGTCGTCACCACCGGACCCGCACTGGGCGCTTCGTTAGGCGTTTCACTCGGCAATTTTCCGAACACTTTGCCTACGCCGCAGCCCGCCAAGGAGAGCACACCCGCACAAATCAGGGTTTTGACCATGGTGACCTCCAGATTGGCGAGCGTAGCCACGTTGGTTATCGCCTGACAACGCAAATTGTCGCCCAGTGTCGGTGCAAAATGGTATGCCACCTCGTCTTGAACCTGCGTCGTTGCACATGGCTGACCCTCTCGTTTGCTTGTTTCGCCCTCCTGACGAGTGAGGTTGAGGCCGCGAAAAAGCGCAAGACTGCCAAGAAGCCTGCTGCCACCGTGCAGCTTCCGGCTGCGACCATCGACGTTGATCCGAGCGGTTTCGCCGACAATTTGGAAGGGGAAGACGAGGAATCCGCTGCCGGCGATGAGGACGAAGAACCCACCGACGAGAGCAGGCGCACGCGACACTACGTTCCAAAAGATGGTCGCAATCCACTCGTGGTCACGGCGGGTTTCGCCGCGCTGATGCGTACCACTGTGATGACTGCAACCAATGCGCCGCCCCCCTATTACGAAGGGGTGTTGTCTCCGGGCATGGCCTTCCATCTGTCATTGTTTCCCTGGCGCTTCAAAGAAGGCAGCGGCTTTTTGCGCGCGCTTGGACTCAATGCACGCGTGCTCGTTGCGTTCATGCCGGCCTCACTAGCGGAAGGTCCTGTGCTGGTGCGAACAGACGTCTTCTACTCCATCCAAGCCGGCATCGCGCTGCGGCATGTGTTTGGAGAGAAACAAAGCAGCATCGCACTTGGAGCCGAGCTTGGCGTTAGCGTTGACGCGATGACGCTCGCGCCCGAGCTGTTGCTCCCTGCCGCTGCCTATATCTCGCCGCGCGCTAGCTTGCTCCTCGAGGTACCGCTCTGGAACAAATACCTAGTGTGGTCGGTGCGTGCCGGCATCCTGCCAATCACTGCACTGACCCCGCAACAAGTGGC
>JBIKMD010000470.1:0-4752 GCA_044359465.1 Myxococcota bacterium | reverse complement strand
GCCACTGATCGCCCGATCCTTCTTTGCCTTTTTTATCAGCGCTGGATCGCCACTTTGTTCCGCCTGCTGCACGGCCTTGTCAGCGAGCGCGATGTCTCCGGCGTCGACCTTGCCGTCGCGGTTGAAATCCCTCGAAGAGCCAGTCGCGCTCGTGGATCCGCCCATGGCTCTGCGGTCAGCCGCCGATCCATAAGCCTCCCCCACTTCCGAGTAAGCGCGAGCCGCTGCAGCAGCTCTGGCTTCTTGTTCGATTGCAGCATTTCCCTCGAAGACTTCGTTCCGCAGGCTCGTGGTGTCCTGGCCGTCAACGACGCGGCTCTCACGGCCGCCATGTTCGAAACCCACACCCGGCGCGCCGTCAACCACGACGAGGCTCGAACCAAAGTAGTCCCCTCGCGAGAGAAACCCAAGCACGATGCCCAGCGTGTCATCGTTAGGCCTCTCGGCCCAACCCATGCCGTATTGCTTCTTCGTAGATTTATCGCGACCCCAGTCGGTGTTGTCTTTGTTGTCTGGATTGTATTCTTTGCGCTCGTCTTCGTCGAACAGCTCCCAGTGGTGTGAGCCGTCGTTACCAAACTGGTTCTCGGGAATGAACGCCGAGAACATGTCGTTGCCAAAGACTTCGAACGCACCGTTGATCGCCCCGAAGGTCGCCGCTATCGGCACCGCTGCAGGAATGAAGAGAATCCCACCGCCGGTGCTAGCGAGCGCCACTGCGGTCGCTCCTCCCGCTGCGGCGCCGCCCGCTACAGCGTTGCCAAAGGCCTCGTCGAGCGCGCCGCGTGCACCAGACGACATGGATGCAGTGAGGTCACGCTGAAACTCTGCGACACGCAGCTCGACATAGTCGCAGGCAAAGCCTTTCATTTCCGGTGGAAGGCCTTTGATGAAGCTAGTCAGGTCGTCCATCAAGGTGGAGGGATGATACCAGTCTCGCTTGCCTTGATTGTCCTGCTGCTTGGTAAAGAACGCCTCCATCATGAGGTGCTGAAAGAGAACGAGCAGCTGGTCGTCTATCTCCGCACGCGTGTCACCAAGGTGCGCATCGCCAAAAGCTTTGATCTCTTTGCTGACGCTCTTCGCTTTGGTCCTGTAGCTTTCGCTGTTGCTATCGCGCCAATTACCGTCGTTGTCGATCGCGGGACCGGCCACTTTCGCAAGCAGCGCAAAATACTCAGGCGAGCCCGTCAGCTCAGCCGGCCCTGCGGCCTGTGCTTGCAACCAGCCATCAACAGCTGCCGCGTTTGCCGCGACGTTACTCTCACCTCCAAAACCATCGACTTCCTGTTCCAAAAAACGAAGAAGCTCCACGGGTACAGCGCTGAAATTGGTGGCCTCGATGTTCTTCATCTTGCGGAACACATCAAAGAGCGCGAGCGCCATGCCCTTGGAGAGACCAAAGTCTTCCGCGAACTGCGCTAGCTTCGCAAAGCCTGTGTTTTTCGCGTCCCGTTCGCTGGTGTCGAAGCGCGTGGCCACGAGCTGGGCATTGCGCGCCACGTCTATCTTCGAGAGCTTCACTTCCCCTGCGAGGTAGGCGTCGAAGGTTGCGTATTTGTGATCGAAGCGCGTGTAGTCGAGCTGCAGCTTGATCACCTGCTCAACACTCAAACCATATTGCTGCGCGATGCGGCTGCGCTCAGCGTCACGCGCCGCAAGGTGGTCGTTTTGCGCCTGCAGCTTAGCGGCCGCTTTGTCCACCTCCGCGGGATAGCGCTGCAAGAAGCTCTGCGCTTTCTCGCTTTGAGAAGGTCCGTTTTCGAGTGCGTCGAGCCCCACTCCACCGGCGCTCTGTGGTCGCATGAGCCAGTCGACGAAGCTGATCCGTCCGTTCTGCACCGGCGGCCCCATCACTGCTTTGAGCACGTCATCGGGTGTGCCGTCGTAGAGCGCCATCAACTGGTGAAGGTCCTCGACGGTCAGATGCAAGCGCGCGGCGAAGGTTTCTTCGCTGATCCCGTTTGGGATGACAGCTTTGGTCGACACGGTATCGCGCCGTGGTTCTTTGCCACCGGGCACAGGAACATCGTCTCCCACCGCGAACTCGAAGTCTCCGGCCTCACTCGCGTCTGTTCCAGGAAGCCCACTGCCATCGGCTGACAAGACGTTGAAGCGTTGTGATTCTTTGAAATCGTCGAAGCTAAACTGCGCTGGATCAATTTCTCCACGTTGGACGCGCTCGTCGTAGCGCGCGCGCAAGTCGCTTTCCATTTTCGCACGTTGCTCGCGCATCTGGCCAATGAACTCGCGTTGCCTCTGTTTCTTGGCGTTCATCTCCTGCATTTGCGCGAGCGCGTCTTTGAGCTCGTCCGTCGCGAACCTGCTCGAGTTGAACATGACGACCATCATCAACTGTTCGATGTCGCCGCCGTTTGCCATCATACGCGTGAGAAGATCTTCCATGCCCGCGCGTGCTTCTTCCGGAATGTCGTAGCGCGGCAAAGTGATTGGGGGCAGTGCCGCTATGGCTGACTCGAAGTCGTCTTCTTGCGTCTTGTCTCGCGTCGGCGCCTCAGCTTTGGCGTCCGGTTTTTTATCTGCGTGTTTGACGTTCGTTCGCTGGAGCGATGCAAGGAGCGACAGTGTACGCGGCGAGAGCTTCAACATTTGCTTGAGCACCTGCGTCGGCAGTGGCCCAAAGATCTTTTGCAGCTGTTCAACGCTGAGCTTGGCATTGCCATGAAGCTGCGCCTCGAGTGCTTGCTCTGCTTTTTTCCCTGACCCAAGATCCTTCAAGTTGCTGCCGAGCTTATCCAGCGCCGCGCGCAGTGTGCGCACCAGTTGCGGATCTAGGTCTTTGGGCAGCTTGTCTTCGTTTGGTGCTTCGAAAGCACTCGACGCCATGGCAGCTAGCGCTTTGATGGCCTCACTCAACGCAGGATCGAGCTTGATCAGGCCTTGCTGCAGCGCATCAGCCAGCTCGTGCAGCGCGACGACGTCACCGCTCGTGAAGGGCTCGTTTGCGAGCAGATCTTCACCTTTGAGAGCGACGGTATCCTCGGCGGCAACAGCGCCCTTCGGTTTTGCGCCAAGTGGCAACGCGACGATCATGGGAAGCAGTGCCATCAACTCGGCAGGTTCGTCTGCTTTCTCGGCGCTGAGTGGACCCTGGGGTTTGACCTCAGGCTGCTTGAGCTCGCGGTCAAAGCTGTCTCGCAGGAGTTTTTTGGCCGTGGTTTCTTGCGTCTTGGTCGATTGTTCTGCTGGCGCGATTGTAGGTTCTGCACTGTTTTCGGACACTTTGCTCAGCGTTTTTGCATCGGGCCGCAGCGTGATGGACATGCAGAATCATACCCGGACTCCGCAACTCGAGCGCAAAGAGTGACCCACCCGTCACGCTTTTTTGGGCGCCATCCAGGTGGACAAGTGCGGGGCACGCTGTGTAGCGAGCGGCGCATGACATTCGCGCTCGAACCGTATCTCAAGGAACGCCGCACCCTCGTCGAAGCCGAGCTCAAGAAAGTGTACCCAGATGGCGGCCCAGCGTCGCTGCGGGAAGCCACGGAATACAGCTTGCTCGCAGGCGGTAAGCGCCTTCGACCCATCCTCGCACTGGCAGCGTCGGAAGCTGTGGGCGGACGCGCGGAGGATGCCCTCGCGCCTGCGCTAGCGCTCGAGATGATCCACACGTACTCGCTGATCCACGATGATCTGCCGGCGATGGACAACGACGATATGCGTCGCGGCCGTCCCACCAATCACAAAGTATACGGCGAAGGCATGGCGATTCTCGCCGGTGATGCGTTGCTCACGGATGCGTTTTTGCTCATCGCACGCGCTGGGAAGTCAGGAGGCACTGTTGCCTCCCGCGCGGCCCTCGCTGTGCTCGAAGTGGCCCACGCGGCAGGCAGCGCCGGCATGGTTGGCGGCCAAGTGCTAGACATCAAAGCGACCGGCAGCAAACAAAGCGAAGCGCAACTCGTCGAGATTCACCGCATGAAGACCGGAGCGCTCTTTGTCGCGGCAGTTGTGTCCGGCGCGATCATGGGCGGCGCCGAGAGCGCAGTAGTGGAGCGCTTGCGCCGTTTCGCAGAGCACGCAGGGCTCGGCTTTCAGATCATCGATGACGTGCTCGACGTCACGCAAGACTCAGCCACACTCGGCAAGCCACAAGGCTCAGACGCAGCGGCCGGAAAGACCACCTACGTTGACGTGCTCGGCATCGACGGAGCCAAAACGCGCGCCGCCGAATGCCTCAAAAAAGCGCTCGCAGAGATCGAATCGCTTGGCGCGAATGCAAACGCACTCGCTGCGATTGCGCGTTATCTCATCGACCGCGACCGCTAGGTGTAGTGGGGGCAGGTCCCATTTTCCCGGTCGCCACAGTGTCAATATGAATCCGTAGGTGGCCCATTATTTGGCCTTGGTCTTGAGACCGAGCATCTTGCGAAGACCCGTCTCTGAGGTGGGAATCTCCACGTTGGGAATGGTGTCGTCAGAGATGTTGCGCAGCGATGGCGGCACAACGATGGGCTCCGCTGGCGGGGCAGCCGCACGGGTTTGAGAGACCGAGGCGTCCGTACTGATGTTCGACGCGCCGCGCGTGTGAACCCCTGTGACTTCCATGTCGACGTCGATGTCATCGATCGAGAACTCGGAGGTGATCTCTGCAGCGTCACCAGCCACCAGCGCGCCTTTGCCGCCATCAAGATCGATGCGGAACACCTCTTCACCCACCTGCACTTGGCCGGCCTTGCGCTTGAAGGTGAGGTCTGAATCGAGCACTTTTTCTTCGAACTCGGCGGCTTG
>JBIKMD010000469.1:0-4766 GCA_044359465.1 Myxococcota bacterium | reverse complement strand
CGAGTACTGGTTCTCAATCTCGACGACCTCGTCTTGCGCCTTGGCAATGAGCTCGCCCTTCTTCTCTGGAATCTTCATGTTGCTGATGCACACGGAGATACCGGCCTTCGTCGCGTGGCGGTAGCCGAGCGTACGAATGTGGTCGGCGAGAAGCACGGTCTCTTTTTGACCGCATTGACGGTAGCAAGCGTCGATCAGGTTACCGAGCGCCTTCTTGTCCATCATCTTATTGATGTACTCGAAGCCGAGTTGCTTCGGCACGATGTCGTACATGAGCACGCGGCCAACGGTGGTGTCGTAAGACTTACCGTTGATGCGGCACTTGATCTTGGCTTGAATGTGCACTTCGCCGTGGTCGTACGCGGCTTGCACTTCTGCGGCCGAGCTGAACACGTAGCCTTCGCCTTGGGCAAACATGCGCTCGCGCGTCATGTAGTAACAACCAAGCACGATGTCCTGCGACGGCACGATGATCGGGCGACCATGGGCTGGCGACAAGATGTTGTTGGTCGACATCATGAGCACGCGGGCTTCCATCTGCGCTTCGATGGAGAGCGGCACGTGAACGGCCATCTGGTCACCGTCGAAGTCGGCGTTGAAGGCCGTACAAACGAGCGGATGCAGCTGGATGGCTTTACCTTCGATGAGCACTGGCTCGAACGCTTGGATACCAAGACGGTGGAGCGTTGGTGCGCGGTTGAGGAGCACCGGATGTTCGCGAATGACTTCGTCCAAGATATCCCAGACTTCGGGCTTCTCTTTTTCGACCATCTTCTTCGCGGACTTGATGGTGGTGACGTAACCCTTCTCTTCGAGCTTGTTGTAAATGAACGGCTTGAAGAGCTCGAGCGCCATGATCTTTGGAAGACCGCATTGGTGGAGCTTGAGCTCTGGTCCAACAACGATAACCGAACGACCCGAGTAGTCGACGCGCTTGCCGAGCAAGTTCTGGCGGAAACGACCAGTCTTACCCTTGATCATGTCAGACAATGACTTCAGCGGGCGCTTGTTGGGGCCCGTGATGGTCTTGCCGCGGCGACCGTTGTCGAAGAGCGCGTCCACTGCTTCTTGCAGCATGCGCTTCTCGTTACGGACGATGATCTCTGGCGCGTTGAGCTCTTGCAAACGCTTGAGGCGGTTGTTGCGGTTGATGACGCGGCGGTAGAGATCGTTCAAGTCGGACGTTGCGAAACGGCCGCCATCGAGCGGAACGAGCGGACGGAGATCCGGTGGGATGACCGGAATGACGTCGAGCATCATCCACTCTGGCTTGTTGGTCGACTCCATGAAGGCTTCGACGACCTTGAGGCGCTTGGCGAGCTTCTTACGCTTGGCATCGCTGGTCGCTTCTTTCATCTCGACGCGGAGCGTTTCGCCCATCGCCTTGATGTCGACCGAACGGAGCAAGTCACGCACGGCTTCGCCGCCCATGCCGGCAGCAAACGCTTCTGGTCCGAGCTCTTCTTGGAGCTTGGTGTACTTCTCTTCAGAGAGAATGTCGCCGCGCTCGAGCTCGGTCTCTTTTGGATCGATAACCACGAACGCTTCGCAGTACAGAACCTTCTCGAGCTCCTTGAGCGTGATGTCGAGCAGGTTACCAATACGCGATGGCAACGACTTCAAGAACCAAATGTGCGCGACAGGCGTGGCCAAGTTGATGTGGCCAAGACGTTCGCGACGCACTTTGGATTGAATGACTTCGACGCCGCATTTTTCGCAGACGATACCGCGGTGCTTCATGCGCTTGTACTTGCCGCAATTGCACTCGTAGTCCTTCACTGGTCCAAAGATCTTGGCGCAGAAGAGGCCGTCACGTTCTGGCTTAAACGTGCGGTAGTTGATGGTTTCCGGTTTTTTGACTTCGCCGTGTGACCACTCGCGGATCTTTTCGGGCGAGGCAAGTTGAATGCGGATCGCCGAAAATGAAAGCGGGTCTTTCGGTTTTTCGAAGAAGCTAAAAATGTCTTTCACGATAACTCCCTTTTATACGCCTTAGCCGAACAAGTTCGTCTAAAGCTGGCGGCTATGCCTGAGCCGCCCCTGAATGCGTAACGGGTCTGTGAATCCGTAATGCTCTTAGTGCTGGGTTGGTGGCGTTTGGGTAGAACCCGTTGCGCCAAACCCGCCGCTTGCCATGGGCGATTGAACATCCTTTGGCACCTTGTCCGCTTCGACGAGCTGAACGTCGAGCGCCAAGGCTTGCAGCTCTTTCATGAGCACGTTGAACGACTCTGGCAGACCGCTTTCGAGCTGGTAGTCGCCCTTGACGATCGATTCGTACATACGCGTACGACCCACGACGTCGTCGGACTTCACGGTCAGGATTTCCTGCAGTGAGTACGCAGCGCCGTAAGCTTCCATCGCCCAGACTTCCATTTCACCGACGCGCTGACCACCGAACTGCGCCTTACCACCGAGCGGTTGCTGGGTGACGAGCGAGTATGGGCCAATCGAACGCGCGTGGATCTTGTCGTCCACCAAGTGGTGAAGCTTGAGCATGTACATGACGCCCACGGTCACATCGTTGTCGAACGCGTCGCCGGTGCGGCCGTCGAACAAGGTTTGCTGACCGGTCACGTCGAGACCTGCCAAGGTCAGGTACTCGCGAATCTCTTCTTCGCGCGCACCGTCGAACACTGGCGAAGCGAAGTGGACACCGGCGCGCAGCTTGTGGCCGAGGCGCTTGATGTCATCGTCGCTCAGAGCGTCGAGCGTCTCAATGAGGTGTTTCTCATTGTAGATCTTCTTCAGCTCTTTGCGGATGATGTCCGCTGGAACGTTGGTCTGAAGGTACTTGTCGATCTTCTTGCCAAGCCACTTGGCGGCTGCGCCAAGGTGGGTCTCGAGAATCTGACCGACGTTCATACGCGACGGAACGCCGAGTGGGTTCAGCACGATGTCAACGGGCGTACCGTCAACCATGTACGGCATGTCTTCTTCAGGGAGAACGCGGGAGATAACACCCTTGTTTCCGTGACGACCTGCCATCTTGTCGCCAACTTGCAGCTTGCGCTTGATGGCGACGTACACTTTGACCATTTTGATGACGCCAGGAGGAAGCTCGTCGCCCTTCTTGAGGCGGCCAATCTTCTCACCGAACATCGTCGTGACGAGCTCGACCTGCGCGCGCGTGGCGGCCACGAGTTTTTGGATCTTCTCGTCCGTTTTCTCGTCGCCGAGCGAAATCTCGGAGAGGAGCACGTCTGGAATCTCGCGCAAGATGTCGGCCGTGAACTTGTCACCCTTCTTGATGAAGGTCTTTCCGTCTTCGGCGGTGATCTTGTTGCCCGATTCCTTGTTGTTCAGCATCTTCTCGAGCCGGCGGCGCAAGGACTCACGAACGATCTTGATCTCGTCGTTTTGGTCCTTGAGCAAACGTTGCTCTTCTTCGTCTTCGATCTGCTGCGAACGTTCGTCTTTGTCGACGCCCTTACGCGAGAAGATCTTGGCGCCAATGACAATGCCGCCAACGCCTGGTGGAACACGCAGCGAGGTGTCACGCACGTCGCCGGCTTTTTCACCGAAGATGGCGCGGAGCAATTTCTCTTCAGGCGAGAGCTGGGTCTCACCCTTTGGCGTGATCTTACCGACGAGAATGTCGCCAGCGACCACTTCGGCGCCAATGCGCACGATACCGGATTCGTCGAGGTCTTTGAGGGCTTCCTCGCCAACGTTCGGAATGTCGCGCGTGATGTCTTCTTTGCCGAGCTTGGTATCGCGGGCAACGCACTCGAACTCTTCGATGTGAATCGAGGTGAAGTAGTCTTCACGCACGAGCTTCTCATTGATGAGGATCGAGTCTTCGAAGTTGTAACCTTGCCAAGGCATGAAGGCGACGACGACGTTGCGGCCGAGCGCTAGCTCGCCACAGTCCGTTGCACCACCGTCGGCGATAACATCGCCTTTCTTGACCTTGTCGCCGCGCTTGATGATCGGCTTTTGATTCAAGCACGTGTTCTGATTGGAACGTTGGTACTTGATGAGGTTATAGATATCGACTTCGTTGGCGATTTCGCTGCTGTCGACGTCGGCTTTGACGACGATACGACCTGCTTCGACGCTCTCAACGACACCATCGCGGCGCGCAACAGCAGTCACACCAGAATCGCGTGCGACCGTCTTTTCCATGCCCGTTCCGATCAGCGGCGCATCCGTGCGCAGGAGCGGCACGGCTTGGCGTTGCATGTTCGAACCCATGAGGGCGCGGTTTGCGTCGTCGTTTTCAAGGAACGGAATGAGCGCGGCGGCGACCGAGACGAGCTCGTTCGACGACACGTCCATCAGTGTCACTTCTTCAGCACGCGCGAGGACTGGGTCGCCCTGCTTACGCGCAGCGACAAAGCCTTCGACGAACTTGCCAGACTTGTCCATCGACGTGTTCGCTTGCGCGATGATGTGTGGCTCTTCTTGCAAGGCGCTGAAGAACTCGACCTTTTGCGTCGCTTTACCATCTTCCACGCGGCGGTACGGCGTCTCGACGAAGCCGTATTCGTTCACGCGGGCGTAGGTCGCGAGCGATGCAATCAGACCGATGTTCGGACCTTCAGGCGTTTCAATTGGGCAAATGCGTCCGTAGTGCGTTGGATGCACGTCGCGCACTTCGAAGCCGGCGCGCTCACGCGTCAGACCACCTGGCCCGAGCGCAGAGAGACGGCGCTTGTTGGTCACTTCGCTGAGTGGATTCGTTTGATCCATGAACTGCGACAGCTGCGAGCTGCCGAAGAACTCTTTGATGACCGCAGACACGGGCTTGGCGTTGACCAAGT
>JBIKMD010000468.1:0-4769 GCA_044359465.1 Myxococcota bacterium | reverse complement strand
AACTGAGTCAACTGTGACGCGTGCGTGAGTCACAACGCTTAGCGCTTAACGCGCATGCGATAACGGAAATCATGGACGTTCCTCCCGCGCTCACTCGCTCGCTTGTTGAACAAGGTCTCACTGGGCCGACGCTTGATCTGAGTGATTTTCAGCGTCGCATTTCTCGCGACCATAGCTACATCGCGCAGTACGGAGCCGGTGGTCAGATCACGGGTTACGTTCGGTGTAGCGAGCAAGGTCGCAAGTTCGATTACTTCGATACCTCGGGCAAATTGCTGCGATCTCGCACTACGAGCAACAATGTGACCATCTGGCGCGACGCCGAAGGCCGCGTGACAGGCGGCTCGGAGGCTGGGCTCGAGGCGCCGGCGCTAAGTCCCATCGATATCGTGGGGCCACCGGCAGCAACGCTCGCCAAACAAACAGGTGCGTTCGTGCTGAAGAAAGCGGCCACCAAGGTTGCGCAGGTGCGCCTCAGTCGCGCGCTCGTTGCTGCGGGCGAGACGGCGCCGAAAATCGTGTTGCCATCATCAGTGCCTACAGTGGAGCTCGCTGGTGGCCGCTTTTTGCTATCGCGCCCAAGTCAGCCGAACACGCCGACGGTCATTGCTGCGAGGGAGGTCGACGATTGGAACGGCGCGTTTTGGAACAAGGACTATCACGTGTTGCAGGCGCGCCCCATGCGGGTGCCGCTCGGTCCCGATCAGAAGCCGATCGATCTTGGTGCCACTGGCGTCCTCATGGGGCATGGCGCGCCGGATGGCATTGCGCACGTCACTACGCGTGAAGCGGCGGTGCTGATCGTGGACGCGGCAGAACAGCAGGGTCTGCGCAATGTCGTGCTGCATTCCTGCTCACAATCCACATTGCGCAGCGGCTTGTATGGCAGCACGCACGCTAAGGCACTTCAGGCGGAAGTGAACACCGTGCTCGCAGAACGTGGGATTGCGAAACCAATCTCTCTTTACGCCGCACACAGACCCGGCGTGACCTATGGCTTGCTCGAAGTGGAAGGACTCGATGGCGTGCGGCGCCAAGCTGTCTACTTGCCTGCAGACCTACAAACGCCAGTGCTCTCCATGTCGCGCGCAGAGTTGAAACTGAGCTACGACGCGATGCCCGCCGGCGTACGCAGCAAGATAGCGTATGGTGCGATTGCGCTTGGCCTCGGAACCGAGGTTGCGCTGGGATGGTACCTCCTCAGCGCGCTTCAAAAGAAGCAATGAGTCTAGAAACGTCCCTGATGTTGGTTCGTGACCTCATGGTGGAAGAGGAAACGTGCGTGGCGCGGATCTGCTTCCTCGCCGTAGCGAGCAACAACTGGATCGTTCACGTTTCTTAGCGCGCCCATACGCCCGCGCGTACATCCGGTCTTCTTGGCTTTTGATTGAGTGATAAAAAGTCATGACTTTTTATCAGTCGTGAGATGCCCTGATACACCTAAAAGGAACACGCTATTTGCAGTCGGCCATCGCCTGGCTTGAGGCGTGCTACAAACAGGAATGAGCTTGGCAGCGGCCACGCGAGCAGGCAGAATGCGATCAGATGTGCATCGCCCGAATCGCCGCCGTCATCGGCATGCTGCTTGCCTTTTGTACTCCCAAACTCACAGTGCAAGCGCATCGCAAACATCCAGCGCGTGATGTCAACGTCTACGGCGGGGTGCCGGCGTTGCCGCTCGAAGCGCGCGTGCGGGTGATGCCTCCGGTGCTCGCGGAGTACTTGGTGGAAGACAATGTGCTCAACCGCTTTTCGACCAAGCCCAAGCCTGCCACGCTGACGGAAACAGAGAACGCGCTCGTCACGCAGACCCTCGCCAACGTTCCTGCGCGGCTCAAGGCCATCGCCGAGAAGCACGTGGTCGGGATTTTCTTCGTCGATGATCTGGGATCGACCGGCTTCAGCGACCAGCTGAGCGGCGACGGTAGGGCGTCGCTGCTGGTGTTCGATCGGAGTGTGATCATGCTCGATGCCAACACGTGGGCCACCAAAAAAGAGAAAACGGTGTTCGAGCCAGGCACACCGGTGACTTTCACGCTGCGCGCGCCTGACGACAACAAGCCCGGCACGGCGTTGCAGTACATTTTGCTGCACGAGCTGGCGCACGTCATCGCCCACGCGAAGCGCGCGCATCCGAGCCCCAGCTCGGAGGATTATGAAGAGACGGCGCTGAGCAGGTTGAGCTGGGAGCCCTTCGTCCGATCCGATGGAGAAAAAATCTTCGTCAAGAAGGCAGAGTTTCGCCTGGAGCACTCACCAGGCTATTACGGCGCCGCACCCGCGCAGAAAGTGGATCAGGCTCCGGCGCTCTATGCTGCAGCGTCAAAGGGGTGCTTCGCGTCGCTCTACGCCATGGTGCATATTGGCGATGACTTCGCCGAAGCTTTGGCGATCTACGCGCATGTGAAGTGGCTTGGCAAACCGTACGCCATCGACGTGGGAACGACGCATTTTGAGACGCCACTCTTTGAAGCGCGCTGCAAGGCGAAGTTGGACTTGGTGTTGAAGAGCTTGGACTGAGGACCGTTCGGGTTGCGCGCGACAACACGATTGTGTTTCGCGCTAAAAAGCCGCCCAAAATGATCTTGCCGCGTGCGCGCTCGCACGTCTACGGTGACGCATGGCTTCGACTTGGGTTTCGGTCGTTCTTCTTGCGCTCGTTGCTGGTGGGCTAACGCTCTGGGGCGGAAGTGGTGTGATCCAAGGGTATCGCAGTGAACGATGGCCTGCGGCGGAAGGATTGATTGAAGCCTCGTCGGGTTCGAACCCGTTGAAGCCAGCGGTCGATACCTTTCATCTCATCTATCGCTACGAGGTTGGCGCAACTGCGCTGCACGGTACTGTAGTCAAGTTGGGCGACAATGGGTTAAGTGGTACCGCGCGCGCACGCATCTACCCCGTAGGAAGGCGCTTGCCGGTGTACTACAACCCTGAAGACCCGAGCATTGCCGTGCTTGAGCGTGGTGTTGGTTTCGAACCGACACTGACGCTTGCTGGAGCTGCCGCACTTTTCGCACTCGCCGTCTCAATGGCACGCGAATCGATCCGTCGGCCTCGCAGCTAGTGGCGCCCTCTGCGCAAAAACGGTCCCTTTAGAGGGAGGGCGCTCGTTAGCCATACACCGAGCTGGCAGCTGGCCCGAGCCGACAAATGCGTTGGTTATACGCCTCAGTGATCTAACGCACTGACATTCACCAGGATTCCATGCAGACGGCTCGCCATGAATCATCGGACGACTGCTTCCCTGTTCTTTCTTGCGACGGCCTGCGTGCCAACGGACTCGACCAAAGCGCAGGATCACAATTCGACCCGCTCGAACAAAACCGCGAGCATCATCGCTCCGCCTGATCCGGTCTTGCCCATGGCGTCCACGAGCGCGGTGACTCCGCGCTGCGTCGAAGTGCTCATCACCGCCGGCGAGGCCGACCCTAGCAACAGGTCTCCTGGCGAGCCGATCCCAGGCATCGACGTCAAGCTCGGTCGCAATCCCGGCGGCTTGATGGCCACGGCCCCCACGGACGAAAACGGCGTCGCGCACTTTTGTGACCTTAGCTTCGACACGCGCGGCGCGTTCGTTCTTACGGCAGAGGCCGAGGGAACGACCATGGCGATCAGCGACCCCTTCCTCGTCGTGCGAGCGCCAAGGTTCATGGAGTGGATCAAAGAACCCACCGACGGTCACGTTGGCAAAGCGCTGCGCAGCGCAGATGGTAGCTGCCCACAAGTGCGATTGCGGCATGGAAAAGTCATGGCCGGCGGAGAGAATGGCTCGAGCGCTGCCGTGGCTTACCGCGCCGGCGATCCGATTCATGGTGTCGATGTGAAGCTTGGCCTTACCCGCGGAGGCGCCGTGATTGCGAGCGCCACAACGAACACCGATGGTGTGGCCACGTTTTGCGACCTCGTTCCAACCAAGCGCGGCGCGGAAAGCTACGAACCATGGACGATCGACGACGCGGACGAGGGCATCGTGAGCAACCCCCCTCTACCAAGGCAGCTCCACGTCGGGCGTGAATCCGCTCTTCGAAGGGCGCGCTGCTCATTCCACGCCAGTGTACGTGGGGCCAAATGCGCTGCTCATCTCCTTCGCCCGCCAGCCGCCAACAAAGGCGACCACACGAGTGGATGGAGACGCGTGCCCCATCGTGAGCGTGGTTGCAGCCGCGGGCTTCGCGTCCTTGGCGCCTTTTGAAGAGCTCCCAGGTGCGCCGCAAGCGAACGTCATGGTCACGCTCACTTCTGTTCCTGATGGGTTGACCACTGTCGTGACGACGGGCGCAGATGGCACCGCCACAGCGTGTGGCGAAATCTTCGGAAGCAGCTCAGGTGGAGAGGCAGCCGTGTACTTGCGCGCGACGGCGGCCGGTGCCCGGTCGGCCATATCGTCGCCACTCGTTTACACGCCGTAAATTCTATCGACTGACATCGAGCGCCCGCCCGCTGAGCCAGAGGGAAGTGCGCTTAGAAACGGCCCCAAATGTATTGGTTGGTGACGTCATGGTGGAAGAGGATTTCTGTCGTCTTCACCATATGACCGAGCAGTTTGGGGCAACGGTCGGCCGTCATTTGTTTGAGGTCGACGAACTTGGTCTGCACGTCTTCGCCGAGCAAGCTGGTGAGCCACGCGCTGCCCTTGAAATGGCGAATGGCGTCGTGAATGTTGCTTGGGAGGAAGCGGGTACGCGTGCGGCGTGATTCGCTGTCGAGCGTTTCCGTCATGGGGCCTTCGATGCCCGTTTTGAAGAGCGCGTAGAAGGTCATGTACGGGT